>NZ_JBSRVX010000050.1:0-90008 GCF_055134745.1 Actibacterium sp. | reverse complement strand
CCTGAATCGTGACATCACCGCGGATGGTGTGCATGTCCAGGATGGGGGGGTAAGGCGAATCCGCCGGTTGCACAAAGGCATAGCCAAAGCGCGAAAACAGCGCATCCTGCGTGGGGCCATCGGCCCAGACAGCCAGGCGCCGCCCGGTGTTGAACACGATCTGGCGAAGGTCATCCAACCCGTGCACATGGTCGGCATGCGCATGGGTATAGATGACGGCATCCAGTTCGCCGACGCCCGCGTTCAGCAATTGCTGGCGCATATCGGGTGTGGTGTCGATCAGAACGCGGGTCACGCCGTCTTCGTCTTCGCGTTCCACCATCAGCGAACAGCGCAGGCGCGTATTGCGCGGCTCGTCCGGGTCACAGTCACCCCAGTTGCCGCCCAAGCGTGGCACGCCGCTCGATGACCCACAGCCCAGAATGGTGAAATGCATTCGTGCCATCATGCCGCCTTTGCCCAGGCCGCGGCCCGTGTGAACAGCCGGTCGAAATTGGCCTGTGTCTGTGCTGCGAAATCAGCGTATTCCATGCCGAAGACCTCGGCCCCCACGCGCGCGGTATGGGCGGTAAAGGCAGGTTCATTGCGTTTGCCGCGATGGGGCGGCGGCGCCAGATAGGGCGCATCGGTTTCGACCAGAATGCGGTCCACCGGGGCGGCGGCGAAAATATCGCGCAGATCGCCCGATTTCGGGAAAGCGGCGATGCCCGACATCGACAGATAGAACCCCAGATCAAGCGCCGCCTGCGCCAGAGCGGCGCTGGAGGAAAAACAATGCATCACGCAGCCGAAGGCACCCGCGCGGTGTTCTTCGGCCAGGATGCGGGCCATGTCGTTATCGGCGTCACGTGAATGGATGATTATCGGCAGGCCGGTTTCGCGCGCCGCCGCGATATGGATGCGCAGGCTTTCGGCCTGAATGGCGGCGGTGTCGGCGGTGTAATGATAATCCAGCCCGGTTTCGCCGTAAGCCACGAATTTGGGATGCCGGGCCAGGGCGGTCAGTTCATCCAGCGTGGCCAGCGGTTCTTCGGCCGCGCTCATCGGGTGGGTGCCGGCGGCGTAAAAGACGGGGGCGTGGACCTCGGCAATGGCGCGCACGCGCGGTTCGTGCCGCAACCTTGTGCAGATCGTGACCATGCGTGTCACCCCGGCGGCCTGCGCACGCGCGACGACCTGCGGGATTTCGCCTTCGAAATCGGGGAAATCCAGATGGCAATGGCTGTCGGTGATCTGCGCGAGTTGTGTCATGCCGGGGCCCGTCTGGCGGCCAGTGAGGCCGCGCATTCGTCTATGCGGAAAATCATATCAAGGATCAGCGCGGCGGGGTCAAGGTTCACCGCCCGCCCGTGACGTGCGCGCGCGCCCAGCGTTTCGGCCAGTTCGGCCCAGCGGCGCGCGGCATAGGTGTCGGGGCACAGCCGGGTCAACAGATCGGCTTCGCCCGGCGCCCCTTGCGGGGTTGGCGCACCTGCCACCCCTGTGCGCGCCAAACGCGACAGGAACAGATCGAACAGGCGGAGCATCACATCGAACCTGTCGGCATTCGTGGCGCCGGCGGCGGAATTGGCAAGGGCCAGCGCACGGCCGCGATCCAGCCGGGGCAGGGTGGCGAACAGATCGACAATGGCGACGTAAATGGCCAGCCCGTCCAGATTGGTCAGCCGGATCGCCTCGCCCACAGAACCGCCCGACAGTGCCGCCAGCGCATCAGGATCCGGAACATCGGCACCTGCCTGTATCAGGGCCTGTGCCATCAGATCGGGCGGAAGGGCTGCGCAGCGCAGCTCGCGGCAGCGCGACCGGATGGTGGGCAGCAGCGCGGCAGGCCGATGCGCGACCAGCAGCAAGGTTGCGTCCGCGGGCGGCTCCTCCAGAACCTTCAGCAGTGCATTGGCGGCGCTGGTATTCATCTCATCGGCGCAATCGACAATCACCACCCGCCGCCCGCCATCGGTTGCGGACAGGCCAAAGAACCCTTTCAACTTGCGCGCCTCATCGACCGAAATCACCGATTGCAGCTTGGCGGTCTTTTCGTTCCAACCCCGGCGCAACAGGAACAGGCGGGGTTCGGACAGCGCCCGCATCCGGCGCAACACCGGATGATCGGCGGGTGCATCCAGTGTTTGGGGCGGCGGGGGCGCGCCGAACATGCCGCCGTCATCCTGTGGCTGTGTCAGCAGGAAGCGGGTGATGCGCCAGGCCAGCGTGGCCTTGCCCACGCCACGCGGCCCGGTGATCAGCCAGCCGTGATGCATTCGCCCCGAATTGAACGCGCTCAGAAACGCCTGTTCGGCCGCCTGCTGGCCCAGAAGCCGTGTCGTTTCACGCGGATGTGGCGCACCCTCGACGCGGTCGGGTTCAGGCAGATCGGCTGGGTCGGTCATCCCAGGTGCGCCCGAACGATACCGGCAATTTCGGCCGCCACGACCTGCGGGTCGCGATCACCGTCGATCACCTTGCAGCGGGCGGGAAATTCTGCGGCCAGTTCCAGAAATCCGTCGCGCAACTGGGCCTGCAAGCCTTCGCCGAAATCCTCGAACCGTTCTTCGCCGCCCTGTCGGCTGCGCGCGCGCGCCAGTCCGGTGCCCGGGTCCATGTCGATGACAAAGGTCAGATCGGCTTCGCGGCCGATCATCATCATGTGCAACTGATCGACCACCCCGCGCAGATCGCCGCGGGTGATCCCCTGATACAGCCGGGTGGAATCGACGAACCTGTCGCTGATCACGACCTTGCCGGCCGCAAGGGCGGGTTCAATGGTCTTTTCCAGATGATCGCGCCGGGCGGCGGTGAACAGCAGAATTTCTGTTTCCGCCGACCAGCGGTCCGGGTCACCCTCCAGCACCAGGCGGCGGATGTCTTCGGCACCCGGCGATCCACCCGGTTCGCGCGTCAGCATCACATCATGTCCGGCCTGGCGCAGCAGATCGGCCAGCATGCGCGCCTGCGTCGATTTCCCGGACCCGTCGATGCCTTCAAAGGTGATGAATATGCCCCGGGCCGCCATATCTATCCGGCCTGCGCCTGCAAGCGGCGCAGCAATACCTCGGCGGCGGTGCGGATGCGGGGCAGGAACCCGCCCTTGGCCACGGCGCGTTCAGCCACCAACGGCACGCTGACATCCTGCATGTCGGGCAGTTTTACCACCAGTGTGCCGATCTGCTGGCCTTCGGCGATGGGGGCGCTCAGCGGGGTTTCATATACGATTTCTGCCTGCACCTGATCCTGAATCGTCGCGGGAACCACGACCGACAGATCCTGCTCCGCCACCAGCCCGACACGGCGCTCTGCGCCCAGCCATATATCGGCCTCGGTCAGGCGGGTGCCTTTGGTCACGACGGTTTTCTGGACAAATTGCCGGAAGGCCCAGTTGATCAGCTGTTCGCCTTCCTGCGCGCGCTCGGCTTCGGAATTAAGGCCGGATATCACCACGATCACCCGGCGTGCGCCCTGCACCGCCGACCCGACCAGGCCATACCCTGCCTCTGCGGTATGGCCGGTTTTCAGACCATCTGCCCCGACACCCATCTTGAGCAGTGGATTGCGGTTAAACCGGTTTTGCGGGGCGCGGCCGTCATAATCGTATTCGGCCTCGCCGAAATAGCCGTAATATTCCGGAAATTCGCTGATCAGCCGGTCAGCGAGTATCGCCAGATCCTTCATCGACATGCGGTGGGCCGGGTTCGGCCAGCCAGAGGCATTGGCAAAGGTCGACCCCGTCATGCCAAGCGCCTTGGCGCGTTCGTTCATCGACCGGGCAAAGGCATCTTCGGTGCCGGCCAGCCCTTCGGCCACGACGACACAGGCATCGTTCCCCGACAAGACGACGATGCCCTGAATCAGGTCGCGTACCGTGGGACGGTCGGTTTCGTTCAGGAACATAGTCGATCCGCCCATGTTCTTGGCACGGGTCGAGACGCTGAATTCTGTATCCAGCGTCACGCGCCCGTCACGCAGTGCCTCGAACAGCATATTCAGTGTCATGAGTTTTGACATGGATGCCGGCGGCAGCGGTGTATCGGCATTTTTCGACAGCAAGACCGTTCCAGTTGTCTGGTCCAGCACATAGGCGGCGGTGGCGCGGGTGTCGAACGCCTGCGCGGCGGATGTCAGCAGCACGGTGCCCGCCAGCGCCAGAACAAGTGTTTTGATATATCGCATGGGTCCGTCCGTATGTTGGGGTGGTCTAGTTGGAAACGAAATACGCGTCGGAATATCCCAGCCCCTTGGCTTGTTTCAGCAAATCCTGCCGCGCCGCCTCTGTCGACAGCGGGCCGATGATGACGCGCCAGAAGGTCTTGCCGCTGCTTTCCTGTTTCAGGACCGTCGGCAGGATGCCGTTCTGGCGCAAGGTGTCCGCAGTGCGGTTTGCATTGGCTTCGATATTGAAGATACCGATCTGGATATAGGGTTTGGCAAGGGCTGGTCCAGCCGGATTGGCCGGTTTTGCCGCTGTGGCAGGGGCGGTCTTGGCCGCATCGCGTGCGGGGGCGGCGGGCGGCGGGGTGGTGCCCGTGGTGGTTGCGCCGGCCTTTGTTTTTGCTTCCGCCTTGTCGATCGCGGCTGCGGCAATCGGCGCAATGGGCTGCGTCGTGATGGCGCCGTTGGCGGGTGCAGGCGCGGCTTGGGGCGTTTCTTCAGCCTTGACCGGTGCTGGCGGATTGACCGGAACCAGTTCCTTGCGCAGCGCCACGACCTGCAGCGCGGTCGGTGCACCGGCCAGCAGGCCCAAAGCCGCGGCCGCATCGGATGATACGGTCAGCTTGGGGCCGGGGTTTTCACGCTCGCGGTTGAACAGGGCGCCGATAACCGATTTGCCATTGGTCTGGTTGCGGATCATCACGCGTTCGGGCTCTGCGATGCCGGGATAGGCCACCCAAACCCCGCCCAGCGACGGCCGCCCGTCCCATAGCCCCGGCTCGGATGCCTGGAACACATCGGGCGATTCAATGTCGCGTTCGATCATTTTTCCGACCGGACGGTCGCCCTCGACGGCAACCGAGCCTTCCGAAGGCTTCAAGAACGAAAACGTCTGACCATCTTCGCAGCCAGCCAGTGCCAGCGCGGCACATAGAAAAAATGCACCTTGCCCGATAATCTTGTTCGACATTTCATGCCCCCTGCGCGGCGGTTTTCGCCATTATTGCCCGATATACGCCATTTTTGGTCTCGCCCGCGCATACAATAGCGGGCATGACCCTTCATGGAAAGGCTGCGGCGCGGCGGGGCGGCAAAAATCGGCTTGGAAACGGGCTTTCAGAATCGCAATTGCCACGCTAAGGCAAACCGCCGTGTGCAAGGTGGCCTGCAAACTGAAGGCTGCGGCAGGGAAGCGTGTCCGAGTGGTTTAAGGAACTGGTCTTGAAAACCAGCGTGCGGGAAACCGTACCGTGGGTTCGAATCCCACCGCTTCCGCCACGATTTAACGCATTGATTGAAATCTGTTTTATGGCGTTGAAATTGTCGCGCGATAACCGTGATATATGAGATGTTCGGCCCCTCTGCGACTTGAAATTGCAGATGAAACACGGCCGTTCATCATGCGATGAGTCCCCTTGCGCGATTTGACTTGCGAATGCGGCCGAAAAGTCGGGGCTTGGTGCAGATGCTGCGACGCGGAACGGCCGCACGGCGTGATCGGCACCAAGGTCCCGATCACGCTGACGAAATCGGGGGACACCACCAGCCTGTCATCTTGATCGACGCCGGAAAATTCTGCCTTCGGGTGGTAGAAGGTTCGGCGTCGGACCACGCGGACCTGCTCCGTGCCGAGGCCGATCCGTCTGGATTGACACCCGCCAATCCACCTTCTCTCGGCCAGCGGGGCGACGATCTGAGCTGGATAACCGGCTTGGTGCTTTTGTCCTTCTGGCGGGCAATCAGATGAATTTTGCGGCAATTGCGACACAGGGTGCAGCAATAATATCACAATAGGAGTCTCGCCGCTGAATTTCCGGGCATACCGCCAGATCGGTGCAACCTGATGCGGAAATTCAGCGAAGATCACCGTGATCGTGAATCATCAGGGTTTACAGCAATTGGAGAACAAGATTGTGCCGGTGCTGGAGTATGGTTTTCTTGCCATCGTGACATTCATGGTGGTTTTTCTGCTGGTGATGTCGGTCTATAACGTCATTCTCGTGCGGCGCTATCGCCGCACCCGCGGACCCGATCCATTGCCGGTCAGCAGGTTTTCCGATGCCGAGTTGCCGCGCGTGGTTATCCAGTTGCCGGTCTATAACGAGGGGCGTCTTGCCGCACAGTGCCTTCGGCTTGCGGCCCAGCTGGACTATCCGCATGACAGGCTTGAAATCCAGTATCTGGACGATTCCGATGACGGCGTGACATCGCAGATCGCGGTTGCTGAAATCGAAAAGCTGCGCGCAGCCTATCCGGGCATAGTCTTTCAATATCTCAAGCGGGGCGATCGAAGCGGGTTCAAGGCCGGGGCATTGAAATACGGCACCGAACGGACCACCGCCGAGTTTCTGGCGATCTTTGATGCCGATTTCGAAATTCCCTCTGATTTCCTGCGTCAGACAATCCACTTCTTCACTGATCCCGGCATCGGTATCGTGCAGGCGCGCTGGGATTATCTGAACGACAGCAGTTCTATCTTCACGCGGCTGCAGGCCAACAAGCTGGACAGTCACCAGATGTTCGAACAGACCGCGCGGGCGCGCAGCGGGCTGCCTGTGATCTTCCACGGCACGGCTGGTGTCTGGCGTGCCACCGCGCTGGCCGATGCCGGGGGTTGGGATTGCATCAGCGAAGTGGAAGACGTGGAACTGACCATCCGCGCGATGACCAAGAACTGGCGCGTCGTCTATCTGGATCACCTTCGCCTGAAATCGGAATTGCCAGAAACGACGAATGGCTTCATCCGTCAGCAGATGCGCTGGAAGCGCGGCTGGAGCCGCGTGACGCTGCATTATACGGGAATGATCCTGCGCGCCGACTTTCCGCTGCGCCAAAAGCTGGACCTGCTCATGCGGATACACCTGACCTGGGGCCCGTTCTTCGGGCTGGTCATGACGCTTGCAGTGCTGCCGTTCTTTGCGATCGCCAAGAGCCACGGGCTGTATCCGGTGGCCGTCGTCCTGTATGGCAGCGGGCTGGTTCTATCGCTTGTGACGCGCCATATGGAGACGCGGACACTGTCTGAAGATCCCCGCGCGCGCGCGCCCATGCAAATGCACCCCTTGCTGCGCCCGCTGCCGCTGAATTACCTGATCCTGAGCATGGGCATGCTCTGGCCGCTTACCCAGGCCATGTTCGAGGGCTTCTGGTCCAAACCCGTCTGGGAAGTCACGCCCAAAAGCGGCACCACGGCGCTTTCGACAGGCCATGCCGCCATTCGCCGGTCCAGACGGTTGCCGTTCTATGTGACCGGAACACTTCTGCTGTCGCTGGCCGGTTTTGCGCTGGCCGCATTTTCGCTGCTCTGGGGGCTGTGGCTGGCGGTTGTGTTCTATCTGATGATGGGGCTGGGTGCGGGATATGTCGCGGTGGACCTGCTGCGCTTTTTCTGGGCGCGGCCCCGCCTGCAACCCTCGACAGTGTCCTGACCGGCCGGTGCTGATCCATGATTATGGCGCAGCCGCAACCCTATCTTTCGGTTCAGGCGCTGCGCGGGGTGGCGGTCTTTGTCGTCATCTGGTTCCATGCAAGCGTCATCTGGCCGGTCCCGGTTTATATCAACCTACCCGTCCTGGATGATCTGGGCTGGCTCGCCGTGCGGCTGTTTTTCGTGCTCAGCGGCTTCATCATCGCCGACCGCATCGCAGAGGCGCCATCGCTGCGCATGTTTCTGTTGCGCCGCTACCTGCGGGTGCTGCCGCTCAATGTGCTGGCCACGCTTGCGGCGCTAGGCGTGTCGCTGGCGGTGGGGGGCCCGATCTATACCAGCATGACGACCGATAGCGGCGCGCCATATGCGCCGGGGCCGCTCTATCTTCTCAAAAGCTTGTTGATCGTTCCCCAGGACGAATGGCCCTATCTGTTTCTGGGCTGGAGCCTGGAATTCGAGATCGTCTTTTATCTGGTGTTCGGCGTGTTGTTCTTCACGCTGGCGCGGCGGGCCGCAACGTTGATCTTCATCGCGATTTCATTGCTGTTGTGGATAACCAAAGGGTTCGGTCTGGATGTTACCCAGGGCTATTATGTCTATTTCGCGGTCGGATTGATCGCGCGCGAGTGGCTGCGCCATGACCCGCCTTCGATGCTGACAATCCCGCTGGCCGGCCTTGCGGTCGCGATCCCCTTGGCAAGATCGCTTTGGGGGATGGATTTCGGCGCGGCCTTCATCCCCTTGACCGCTTCGGGGTTCATGGGCGTGCTGGTTCTGGCGATGACGCTTGAACGTCGTGGCCAGGCCTTTACCCGGCCCGGCTGGTGGAGCCGGCTGGGGGACATATCGTTTTCGGCCTATCTGACACATGCGCTGGTAGTGAATTTCCTTGGCTTTCTGGCCCGTGGCTGGCTGACGCATCCACTTCTTGCCGAAGGCGCCCGCCTGTTCACGGTGTGGGTTTCTCTGATCGCCTCTGCCTGGGTTTTTCACCGTTTCGAACGCCCGATCCGCAGGTATATCGCCGCAAGGTTGAAGGCCACGCCCTGAAGACGGCGCAGCGCGCAAGGATGACGGGTGGGGCGGCGGGCTTGCGGCCCTGTGATCAGGGATTCCCGGCCTTTTCCCGAAAGATCGTGACGATGCCGCTGGCAATGATGATGGCCGCGCCAACGAAGGTCATTGTGTCGGGAAGTTCGTTCCAGATCAGCCAGCCCAGCGTGGTCGCCCATAGCAGGCCAGTATAATCCAGTGGCGCCACGACAACGGCAGCGGCCAGCCGGAAGGCCTGTGTCATCATCGTCATGCCCGCAGTGCCGAATATGGCGATGCCCGCGAAAAGCCAAAGGTCATCGGCCTGAACAGGCACCCAGACGAATGGCACGATGAATGCGCTCAGCAATGCGGCGGCGGCCGTCAGATAAAGAAGCAGCGTCCATACACTCTCGCGCGGGTCCACCCAACGGGCGCCAAGCATCAGCAGCGCATAAATAAACGCCGTTGCGACGGGCAGCAGGGAAACAAGCTCAAAGGTCGCCGCGCCGGGCCTGATCGCGATCAAGACCCCAATAAAACCGCCAAAGACGGCCGCCCATCGCCGCCAGCCTACATGTTCGCCCAGAAAGACGGCCGACAGGACCGTGATGAAAAACGGCGCGACGAATATCAACGCTGTCGCTTCTGCCAGTCGCAGGCGCATGATGCTTGTGAAAAACAGGGCGGTCGCGCAAACCCACAACAGCCCCCGCAATAGATGTGCAACGGGCCGATACGACCGCAATGCCGCCGTCCCACCCATCCGCAGCGCGATGAGAACCGTGAACGGCAGCGCGATCAGATTGCGCAGGAACAGGATCTGAAAGGGCGAATAGCCTTCGCTTAGCGTTTTGGCGATGGCGTCATTGATGCTCAGACAGGCAACACCCGCGCACATCAACACGATTCCCGCCGTGTTGGTTTTCGGCGCACCGGATGACAAGGTTCGCATCGCTTTCTTCCAAACTCGACTTGGCCAACCCGCGGGCCGGCCGCGATAGGCTACGAAAATGCCGGTGCGGGCATATCGGCAATATTCAATCGGCCTTGTTGATCTGAAGGCTATTACCGTCTCTGGGCGTCATTTTCTACCACTTACCGTCAGGCCCAGAAGGCGCCAGACCTGCATGCGCCCCGGTATTAATAGATACGTTCTGACGAATATCCGGCATTGATCATGGTGTGGATCGGGGGCGACTGGCCGCACCAGACGCCATTGCAAAACAGCGCGACAGGTTTTGCTGCCGTGCAGTCCCAGTGACCTGCCCCCCGGTCGTCCCTCGTTCATAACGAGAGTCCTTGGGGTTGATCGCGCCGGGGATCGTGCCGCCTTCGAACCAGTCACGGGTGCGGCTGTCTATCACCACAGCCTTCGGATCTTGCAGCATCGTGATCAATTCCAGCTCGCCGATCGTCAATGCAGGTTTCTTCATGGCTTTGTCCGCCCCGCAAATCCGCCTTCGGGGTCCAGCTTGGGCGCACGGGGGGCAGGTCATCGAAAAGTCGCGATCATGTGCTGGTCCATCGGCCCGAACAGCGGCTGTCGGCACGTGTCGGCGTCGGTATCCTTGTCAGGAAAACCGGGCAAAGCATCTTCGGACAAACATGCTGATCACGGCATGAAAGCCTGTGGCAAGCAGCGTGATCAGCGTCAGCGCGGCAAAGGTCAGATCAATTCGCATGCGGCCATTGGCATGGATCATCACCGCCCCAAGGCCTTCGGATCCGCCAACCCATTCGCCGATCACGGCGCCCACAGGCGTATAGACGGCGGCCAGTTTCATCCCGCTTCCCAGCATCGGCAACGCCATCGGAATGCGGATGTGCCACATTTCACGCCAGCGGTTGGCGCCCATCGTTCGGGCCAGATCCAGACAGGCGAGCGATGTGCGCTCCAACCCGTCAAGAAAAGCCGAGGCGACGGGGAAAAATCCGATCAGGGCGGCGACCACGATCTTGGGCGCAATGCCATAGCCCAGCCACAGCGTCAGGATCGGCGCCAGCGCGAAAATCGGGATCACCTGCGAAAACAACAAAACCGGGCGCAACGCAGCGGCCAGCCTAGGGCGGGCGGCCATCATCACCGCCAGGGTCGCGCCGACCCCGGCGCCAAGGGCGAACCCGGCCAGAATCTCGGTCAGGGTGCGCAGTGTGGCCCGTGCAAGGATCGCGTTATGGGTCAGCAGGGCCTCGGCGACGGCCCGGGGGCCGGGCAACAGGAAGGGCGGCAATCCGGTTACCAGGATCAGCCCCTGCCACAGCAGCAGGCCGCCCGCGACTATGGCCAGCACGGTGCAGGTTCGCCGCAGGGTCATTGTGCCACCCGGGACAGCAGCCGGGTCAAAAGCGCGCCCTGACAACCCAGCACCGCAGGGTCCGAGGGCAATCGTGGCGTCGGCGTGTCGGGGGCGCGTTCTTCGACCAGCCCATCTTCTGACAGCAGGTGGATACGGTGCGACAGGCGTGCAGCTTCTGCAGGGTCATGGGTGACCATCAACACCGTGCGCCCCCCCAAAAGGCCGGCCGTCAGATCCTGCATCGCCAGCCGCATACGCACATCCAGCGCCGAGAATGGCTCGTCCAGCAGCACAAGCGGGCGATCCTCCATCAAGGTTCGGGCCAGGGCCACCCGTTGCCGTTGCCCGCCTGACAGTGCGGGCGGGTACTTCCCGGCATGATTAGACAGGCCCACCCGTTCCAGAATACTGTCCAGGCGCAGGGGGTCGGCCGTCTGGCCGCGCAGCCGCGCCCCCAGTGCCGCGTTCTGCCGAACCGTCAGCCAAGGCAAAAGCCCCGGATCCTGCGCCATCAGCGCGACAGGCAGGGGGTTCTCGAGCCGGCCTTCGAACGTGCCGCCGATCGGCAGATCCGCGATCAGGCGCAAAAGGGTGGTCTTGCCCACGCCGGATGGCCCCAAGATGGATGTCCACCGGCCTGGTTCCAGCGCCAGCCGGATCGGAGGAACCAGAACCCGCCCGCCGAACCGCACCTGCCCGGACAGGATCACCGGCAGTGTCATGCCTTTCGCCGCGGCCCAGGGTGGTGGGCGGTCGTGCTCATTCCACCGCCCCTGGATCAATCGCCAGATCTGACACCGGCAGGATACCTTCTGTCAGACCGGCCTTGAACAGGAAGGTTTCAAACCGGGCATAACGGCCATGGTCCAGCGCGGCCGGGCTGTGGGCAAAACGCGGCAGGGTGTCGATCCATGCACGGCTGTTCAGCTCATCCGACAGATCCGGGCCAGAGGCCGCGAATGTGGCAAAGGCCGCGTCGGGATGGTTGAGCATGTATTCCGTGGCGCGTTCGATCGCGGCCAGAAAGCGGGCGATCTTGTCGCGGTCCAGCGTGTCGGAATTGGCCACGAAGATCAGTTCGTCATAGCTGGGCAGGCCTTCCTCCTCGGGATAGAAACACCGGCCATTGGCCCCGGCCAGCCGCATCTGTGTCAGCTCAAAGTTGCGAAAGGCCCCGATCACCGCATCCACCTGACCCGTCAGCAAAGACGGCGTAAGCGACCAGTTCACGTTGATCATTTCGACATCATCAATGGACAGCCCCGCCTTGGCCAGCATGGCCGCCATCATCGCCTCTTCGATGCCGGAAACGGAATAGCCCACCTTGCGGCCCTTCAGATCGACAAGACTTTGGACCGGGCCATCGGCATCGACCATCAGACAGTTGAGCGGTGTGGCGATCAGCGTGCCCACACGCATCAATGGCAGGCCCTCATGCACCTGAAGATGCAGTTGCGGCTGATAGCTGACAGCCAGATCGGCACGGCCCGCGGCCACCAGTTTTGGGGGTTCGGTCGGATCGGCGGGGGCGACCACTTCGACGTCAAGCCCCTGTTCTGTGAAGAACCCCTTTTCCTGCGCCAGAATGATCGGCGCGTGATCGGGGTTCACATACCAGTCCAGGATCAGGGTCAGCTTGTCCTGCGCCATGGCGGGCAAGGCAAGGGCCATCCCGACCGCAAGCGCGGCCACAAAGCGGGTGTGTTTCATGTGGTCTTGTCTCCTTGAACAGGGGGTGTGTCGGCTAAAAGGACGATCTCGCCCCCCCAATGGGGGCGCAGGCGATCAGCCGCGCGCCAGGCACGCAGCCCAGAGCGGCAGGCGAAAACGGCCCGCTGGCCCGGTGCGGGGCAGGGGCCGGACGGGCCGAAGACATCTTCGGCAAGGCGTTTGGCATGGGGGGCGGCGGGTTCGGGGGCCTCTTGCGTATCGCGCAAATCGACCACGAAATCGCTTGCGCGCAGGTCTGCCTTTGCAATGAAACGGTGCGGGGGCTGGTCCGGCTCTGGGGCGGTGTCAAAGCGGATCGAAGCCATCCGAAACCCTGACATGTCATATTGCACAAGCTGGCCCAGCGGCGACGGTTCCAGCCCGATCAGCACCGCCAACGCCATCTGCGCCTGTAAAAGCCCGAACATGCCCACAACCGGCCCCAGCACCCCGGCCGTGGCGCAGGTGGCCAGCGTGTCGGGCAGGTCGGGAAAGACCGCCCGCAACGATGGCGCACCGCCGCAAAACCCGCCGACATAGCCCGACAGACCAAGAACCGAGGCCGAAATGAACGGCTTTCGCCGGGCCAGACAAATATCGGAGAGGGTATAGCTGACAGCGAAACTGTCGGCGCAGTCCAGCACCAGATCGGCCCCTTCCACCAGCGCGGGCGCGTTTTCGGGCGTAAGCCAGGCAACCTGCGGGAAAACCTGCACCTGCGGGTTCAGCCCATGCGCAAAGGCGGCGGCGGCCACGGCCTTGGGCTGGCCAAGGGCGGGCCCATAGATCGGCTGGCGGTGCAGGTTCGTTTCTTCGGCCCGGTCGGGGTCGATCAGCGTCATCCGCCCCACACCAGCACCGGCCAGATATTGCACCACCGGCACGCCCAGCCCGCCCGCGCCCACGACCAGCACATGCGCCGTCCCGATCCGCGCCTGCCCGTCGGCGCCGATCTGGGGCAGGATGGTCTGGCGGTCATAGCGGATCATGCCGTCACCCGCAGCCAGTCGCGCACGCGCGCCTCGGGGTCAGGGTTCAGGGTGATGTCGGTTACGACCGAAACCACATCCGCCCTGGCGGCAAAGGCTGGCGCCGCGCGCGCAGGGGTCAGACCGCCGATGGCGATCAGGGGCGTATCGCCGATCAGGGCTTTCCAGTCGGTCAGCTTTTCAACCCCCTGCTGGTGCCATTTCATTTTCTTCAGGATCGTCGGCCAGACCGGCCCCAGCGCGACATAATCGGGGCGCAATGCCATTGCCCGCGCCAGTTCGGCCGCGTCATGGGTCGAGATACCGATCTTCAGCCCCGCGGTGCGGATCGCGGGCAGATCGGCGGTGTCCAGATCTTCTTGCCCCAGGTGAATCCATTCGCAGCCTTCGTCGATGGCGATGCGCCAGTGATCATTCACGACCAGAACCGCCCCCGCCGCGCGGCACAGATCGCGGGCGCGGTGGATCTCGGCGCGGATCCGGGGGGCTGTGCTGTCCTTGATCCGAAGCTGCACCAGTTTCACCCCAAGCGGCAGCATCCGGTCCAGCCAGTCGGCATTGTCGAAAATCGGATAGAAGCGCGGCAACGTCATTCCAGAAACGCCTTTCCGATAACAGGGGTCGAAGGGGCGGCCATGTCACGCGGATCTATCGGATCGGCCAGAAAGGCCGCGCGCCCGGCCTGGACGGCCAGCGCCATCGCACGGGCCATGGCAACGGGATCGCCCGCCTTGGCCACCGCCGTGTTCAACAGCACTGCGTCATATCCCATTTCCATCGCCTGCGCGGCATGCGACGGGCGGCCGATCCCGGCATCAACCACAAGGGGCACATCGGCAAAATGCGCGCGCAGGGACCGCAGGCCATAGGCGTTGTTGATCCCCAGCCCCGATCCGATCGGTGCGCCCCATGGCATCAGCACCTGACAGCCCGCATCCAGCAATCGCCCGCAAACGGTCAGATCCTCGGTGCAATAGGGAAAGACCTCAAACCCGTCATCGGTCAGGATCCGCGCGGCCTCGACCAAGGCGAAGACATCGGGTTGCAGCGTGTCGGTGTCGCCGATCACCTCAAGCTTGATCCAGCGCGTGTCGAACAGCTCGCGCGCCATATGGGCGGTGGTGACGGCCTCTTTCACCGTATGGCAGCCCGCCGTATTGGGCAGGATGCGGATGCCAAGCCCGCCAACAATATCCCAGAATGCCTGCCCGCCGCCCTGTTCACGCCGAAGCGACACCGTGGCGATGCCGGCACCGGACGCGCGAAACGCATCGGCCAGAATGGCGGGTGACGGATATTGCGCGGTTCCCAGCATCAGCGCGCTGTCGACCCGGGCTCCATAAAAAACCGGCATGTCTCAGCCCCCCTGCATGGGGGCGACGACCTCGATCCGGTCGCCATCCAGTATCTGCGTTGCCGCGCGAAGACCGGCGGGCACGAAATCGCCGTTGCGCGCGGTGGCGACCTTTGGCCCGAAACCGCATTCCACCAGCAGATCGGAAAGGGTGGCGGCATCGGTGTTTTGCGGCTGACCATTAAGCGTGATGTTCATATCTGAACCTCGTCCATGAATTCGGGGGTGGCGCCTGTTTCCAGATGATCGGCGGCCATGGTGGCAACCGCGGGCGCCAAAAGAAAGCCGTGACGATAAAGCCCGTTGGCATAAAGCGTGGAACCACGCCGCCGCAATCTGGGCAGATTGTCGGGAAAGGCCGGCCGGGCATCCGCGCCGGTTTCCAGTATCTCGGCCTCGGCAAAGGCGGGGTGCAGGGCATAGGCGGCCGATAACAGTTCCAGAACCGCGCGCGCGGTGACAACCCCGCGCCGGTCGCTTTCGATCATGGTGGCCCCCAGCATGAAAACCCCGTCGCCGCGCGGCACGATGTAAAGCGGAATGCGCGGATGCAGCAGGCGCACCGGCCGCGACAGGGTGATATCGGGACAGCGCAGCACCAGCATTTCGCCGCGCACGCCGCGCAGATCGGCCAGCTGATCACGGGCGGCCAGGCCGCGTGCATCAATCACCAGATCGAGGGCGGTTGCAGGGGGCGCGGCATGAAAGACCACCCCCTTTGCCAGCAACCGGCGGCGCAATTCGTTCAGGGCCTGGCGCGGTGCTATATGCGCCTCGTCAGCATAGAAAAGCCCGCTGGTGAAGCGGCCAGCCAGGTCCGGTTCCAGCGCCGCGATGCCAGTGGCATCAACCATCTGGTGTCCCCGGCTGCGGCGGGCAAAGCGGGCCAGTTCGCCCCGATCCCGCGATTGCGTCAGAACAAGGGTGCCGTTACGGCTGGCTGTGCCGGTATGGCGATCCCACCAGTCGATGGCGGCCTGCCCGTGGCGTTCAACCGGTTCTTCAGCGGATTCGCCTTCACAATAGGGGGCCAGCATGCCGCCTGCCCACCACGAACAGGCATGGGGGCCGGGGGCGGGTTCGGGATCGACCAGTTCGACCGCGTGCCCGCGCGCGCTCAGTTCCGTGGCGATGACCAGCCCCATCACGCCCGCGCCAAGGATTTGAACCATGTTCATGATTTTGCCGCCCAAAGCGCATGAAAGTGATGCACCGGCCCGTGGCCCGACCCGATATGCAGCGTGTCGGCGGCGGCGATGGCCCCTTGCAGATAACCATGCGCACGGGTCACGGCCTGGGGCACATCCATGCCCTGCGCCAGACCCGCCGCGATGGCGGCCGACAGCGTGCAGCCCGTGCCATGCGTATTGCGGGTGACGATCCGCGGGGCCGTAAGGCTGTGATCCTTCGGCCCCAGCAGCAGATCGGTGCAGACTTGGCCTTCGGCATGGCCCCCCTTCATAAGCACCCATTCGGGCCCAAGCGCCAGCAGCGCCCGGCCTTGCACGGTGCGCCCGGCAGGATCACCGGCCGGGCCTGTGGCCAGCAGCTCGCCCGCCTCGGGCAGGTTCGGGGTCAGCACCGTGGCCAGCGGCAGCAGTTCCGACCGCAGCGCCGCGATGGCCTCGGCCGCAAGAAGCCGGTCGCCGGATTTTGCCACCATGACAGGGTCCAGCACCACCGGCAGGCCCCGCCCGCGCAACCCGTCGGCCACCACGCGGATCACTGCCGGATCGCCCAGCATGCCGATCTTGACGGCCCGCACGGCCAGATCGTCAAAGACCGTTTCGATCTGTGCCCGCACGATGGCGGGCGAAAGCGTCTCAACCGCCGTCACGGCACGGGTGTTCTGGGCTGTCACGGCAGTCAGGACGCTGGCGCCATAGACCCCAAGCGCCGAGAATGTCTTGAGATCCGCCTGAATCCCGGCGCCACCCCCGCTGTCAGAGCCTGCAATGGTCAATGCAATTGCTGTCACGTCGCCCCCATATCGACCGACGGATGGGAGGGGGGCTTTTGGTTGGCAGAATGCTGCCGCGCCTGCACAAGCTACCCGTTCCCTCCGCCGGTCTTAACCGGATCAGGTTCGATGGGTTGGCTCGCGCCTCTCAGCCCCGGCGTTCCGGGGCACCCCAACGAGTAAGTCCATGCAGGCTAATACCGAAACGGGCGATCCGCAAGGGGGCGTCAGCAATACCTGGGCACCAAAGCGCCCCATCGCAGAAGCGGACGATCACCGGGCGTTGTGCCGGTCCGGATCAGACGCGGCGGATCAGGCCGCCAAGGTGACGACATGATTGTCCCATGCACAGCCCCAGCGGGCCAGCGGGTTTTGGCGATCGGCGCATATGGCGATCAGCCCGCCCAGCCCGTCACTGGCCAGAAACCCCTGTCGATGCGGGGCAAGGCCACACACGTCGCTGCGCGACACCGCGCCTAGAAATTCACCGTCACCGGAAAACCTGTGGACCCTGCCGCCGCGCGGCGAGGTGATCGCGACCTCGGTGCCGTCGCCGCTGAAGGCGATGCTGCCGGCATAGCCCTGCATTGCCAGTTCATCCGCCAGCGGGGCAGGGGCCAGCAGCGCCGCCGCACCGGGCCGGTGCAGGCCAAGCAGCGGCGTGGCCGCGCCCGGCTGGCCCTCCCATTGCATCGCAAAGGCCACCAGACCATCGTCGCGAATGGCCAGGTGGCGGATCGAATTCTGCCGCAGATCGGGGCCAAGCAAGACCTGTTCGCGCAGGGTTCCGGCAATGTCCAGATAGGTCAGATTGGGCTGCATGCTGTCGATGTTCAGCTTGGTCCGGTCGGTCGGGTCGGTGGCAATGCCGCCATTGGCCACGATCAGGGTGCGGCCATCGGGCATCAGGCGCAGATCATGCGGACCGATGCCGTGGGTCGGCATTTCGCCGATGCGGGCATAGGCGGTGGCCGAGGATTTCCAAACGCCGATCACACCTTCGCTGGTATCGGCACGCTGTTCGGATGTGAACAGGCGCGCGCCGGTTTCGTCAAAGACGCCATGGCCATTGAACTGCCGCCCGGCAGGCGGGGTCAGCGGGTGCCGGACATTGCCGGTTGCGCAGTCAATGACCAGGGCAAAACTGCCCGGACGCCGGGCGAATACGACAGCCTCGGCCCGCTGCGGGTGGCCCGCACCGGCATGGCCCCGCGCAGGCAGCGCCACGCGAAAGATCCGCGAGCCGTCCAGGCCCAGCCCGAACAGGGCAAAGCGGCCATCGGGTTCTTTCGCGGCAGCCAGAAAGGCGGGATTGCCTGCTGCGGCCCAGCCAAGTGCCGGTGCGGTTCCGGCGGCAAGAAGGCTTGTCAGAAAGGCGCGGCGCGTGGTCATGGTTCAGTCTCCGTCCTGTGAATTGAAACCCGGTGCAATGCCAAGGACCGCGCCGATTTCGGTTTCGATCGCGCGACGCATCGCGCGCACAGCCTGTTGCAGCACCTCGGCGTGAAACCGGCCCTGCGGATCGCCGACATCCTGAAACGCGGGGTCCGTGATGTTATCGGCCGCCGCCAGAACCTGTGCCAGGGCCGCATCGGTCTGTGGCAGGTCGCTGCCAGACAGATGGTGGGCAAGGGCCTGGGCGGCCTTGGTCGACAGCACCACATTGCGCAGGCTGCGACCCGAGCGCCAGGCCTCTGCCAGCCTCGGACGGGGGCGGTCGAGGCTGCCAAGGGGGCGGCCAATCCGGCTGTCCGCGGTGAATTCCAGGCTTCCAAGGATTTGGGTGTAAAGGGCGCGGATCGCCTCGGCCCGGTCCAGATAGGTTGCGTTGCCGGGCTGGCCTGCGCTGGTAAGGGTCGCCGCAAAATCGGTTGACCACGCGGTATCGAGCAGCTGCGCCTGTTGCGCAAGATCGGCTGCAATGGCCCTGACAAGCCCGCAGGTGTAATCGCCCGTGTCATAGCTGGCGAAGGCCGGATCATAGAGCAGCATCTCAAGCGCGAAAAAGCCGCGCGCGGCGACAGAGACCTGGGCATAGGCGTCAGGATCGTGAACGATGGGGTCTTGTGCCGCAATCAGCCCTGACAATGCGCGCGGGGTAAACCCACGGTCGTCGGGCCAGAACGCGATCGACAGCGCGCCGGATTCTGACGGGCCGATCCGCATATCCGCGACAGCCGTCCATGTGTCAAAGGCGGTCTGATAGGCCGTGCGCAGTTTGCCGGGTCGGCAATCGGTCTGCGCGGCGCGCGACAGTTCAGCACTCGCGCGGGCGAACCCGGCCATCTTGGGCAGAATATACCCTGACACCGCCCCGCTGACATCGGCGAAGGCCATGCTGCCCCAAAGGGCGGTCACAACAACAAGGATTATCCGCATCACAGGCTCTCCAGAAAACGTAACAGGGCGGCACGGGTCGCGCCCGGCATTTGGATGACATGGTCGCGCGCGGCCTGCGCTTCGCCTCCATGCCACAGGATTGCCTCGAGTATGCTGCGCGCCCGGCCATCATGCAGAAAACTTGCCTGGCCGCTGACCTGTTCCGTTTGGCCGATCCCCCAAAGCGGCGCGGTGCGCCATTCGGTTCCGGTGGCGCGGGCCTCTGGCCGGTGGTCGGCAAGCCCTTCGCCCATGTCATGCAACAGCATATCCGTATAGGGCCAGATCAGTTGAAAGCTTTGCTCGGGCTGATCTGCCAGCCGCGCGGTGACGAAGTTGGGGGTATGGCAGGCGGCGCAACCTGCGGCGTGAAAGGCATGCTTGCCCCGCAATACTGCAGGGTCGCCCGCGTCTGGGCGGGCCGGAACGGCCAGATTACGGCTGTAGAAGGTCACAAGATCAAGACCGGCGGCGTCAATCTCGAACCCGCCGCGGGATGCGTCATCACCATGACGTGCGGCACGGCACTTTTTCTGGGCAGCGGTGCAATCCCCCCAGGGGGCGGGAAAGAGCGGGCTTGATATTCCCATATCCCCCGCGAAGGCGGCCGCGGATTGTTCGCGGATCGTTGCCATTCCCGCCTTGTGACCGAACCGGCCCAGCATCGGGCGGTCGTATTCGGCGGACCAGACGATATTGGCGCGCCCTGAAATGCCGTCGCCGTCAGCATCGTCGGGATCGGCCAGCGCAAGAATATCCTGTGCCGGAATGGCCTCTAGCAGGCCCAGACCGATCATCTGCGGGGCGACGCGCGGGCTGAGCATGGCGTCGGGATGCAGCGGGCCATATCCCAGATCGGCGGCGGAATAGGTGGGGCGGCGAAGCGTGGCGGTTTCATCATCCGACAAGGCCAGCGTGACGTCTTCATAGGTGACATCAAGCCGGTATTCCCCCGGCTGGCCCGCCGTGCCGAAATCCTGCAACTGGCCGCCATAGACCGGGTCCGGCGCGGTTGCCAGGTAATCGGCGATCTCGGCCATCGCGACATCGGGTTCGGCGGGAATGGAAATGCGCAGAAACATCGACACCGACGTGTCAGCCGGCCCGGCCGGCGGATGCCCGCGACCGTCCTTGATATGGCAGTTCTGGCAGCCGCGCGCGTTATAGATCGGCCCCAACCCATCCGAGGCCAGCGTCGATGACGGCGCCGAGACCCACAGCTTGCGGAACAAACCGTTGCCGACCTTGAAGTCCAGCTCTCGTTCAAAGCTGATATTGGCCGAAGGTTGCGAAAACGCATCGGCATTCGTCCGCAGGCGCACGGTGGCAGCCCCCGCCGGCAATCCTTCGAAGGCTTCGGGTTCGGTGAAATCCTCAGGGGGCGCGGTCACTACGGCGATCCGCGCGCGCTCGGCCGAAGTGCGCGGAACAACGTTCAGATGGATATCATCCAAAGTTTGGGCCGCCGCCGCGCTGCCGATAACGATCGCCACCAGGGCAAGACTATTCAGCCTCATCCATCGGCGAGGCATTGAGAAGGGCATAACGTTCGGCTCCGAGTTTATCGTAAAGGTCGATCTGCGTTTCAAGAAAATCGATATGGCCTTCCTCGTCGGCCAGCAGTTCCTCGAACAGCTTCATCGTCACGTAATCGCCCGCCCGCTGGCAGTATTCGCGGGCCTCTTTGTACAGCGCGCAGGCCTCTTGTTCGGCGGCCATGTCGCTGTCCAGCGTTTCCCGCGGGTTCTGACCGATCCGCAGCGGGTCAAGCTTCTGCAGGTTCGGATGCCCTTCGAGAAAGATTACCCGCGCAATCAGCCTGTCTGCGTGGCGCATTTCTTCGATGCTTTCCTCGCGGCTTTTGCGGGCCATGCGTCCCAGGGTCCAATCTTCCTGGAGCCGGTAATGCACCCAGTACTGGCTGACTGCCGTCAGTTCAGACCGGATTGCCCGGTTGAGATAGTCGATGACTTTCGCGTCGCCTTTCATGTCGGTTTTCCTGTGTTGGTTCGCGGCCTTTGCGCAGGCCGCGAAGTTGCATGGGGACTTCCAGATTGTCGTTCTGTCGCATGGTTGACAGGAAAAGCGGCATGCAAGTGCCGCAATCGGCCGCCTTTCCCAGGGCCCGATAGATCTTGCCGGGCGTGATGATCGTCTTTGGATCAGCGGCGCGCATCCAGTCGATGGCCGCATGCACGTCCGTATCGCTGATATATTGGCATTGGCAGATGATCATCGAGGTTGGCCTTATTGGAACACGGCGCCGGGATTATCCAGGCTGTCAGAGCCTTCGAATACGATCTGATCCAGATCCAGCGCGGCCACGATCCGTTCGATCGTGCGGGTCTGGTCGATCAGGCCCTTCACCCCGGCCATGATCAGGGCCTCGCCTTCGGCATTGCCGCGTTCCAGCATCATGTCATAGGCGAATCCGGTCTCTGCCGCCGCCTTGATCGCGCCAAGGGCGGTCATCGTGACATCAAGCCTCGACTGCATTTCGGCATCCAGCGACGGATTGCTTTCGGCCAGAAGGTCCGACAGCGAGGGGCCTTCGATCACCGATCCGTCCAGCCGGACATATCGCCCCTGATAGACATTCTGCACGCCAAGCCCGTCATAGTAATGGCTGTTATGGGTGTTATCCGAAAAGCAGTCATGCTCTTCTTCGGGGTCGTTCAGCATCAGGCCAAGCCGCATCCGTTCGCCCGCCTGTTCACCGTAAGACAGGCTTCCCATGCCGGTCAGCATGGCCACCAGCCCCTGATTTTCATCCGCAAGAACGGCCGCACGCGCGGCGCCGCCATCGGCCCATTGCGCAGCCATTTCTTGCAGGTCACTGATCAGAAGATCGGTTGCGGCGGCCAGATAATCGGCGCGGCGGTCGCAATTGTCATGCGTGCAGCCTTCGCCCTGAACAAAATCGGTATAGGGCCGTTGTCCGGCGCCCGGGCCGGTGCCGTTCAGGTCTTGCCCCCACAGAAGAAACTCGACCGCATGATACCCGCGCGCCACATTGGTTTCGATCCCGTCGGCCTCGTTCAACGTATCGGCGATCAACGCCGGGGTGATCTGGCCGGCGTCGATCTGTGTGCCCGCGATGGTGATGACGGGATTGGCGATCACATTCAGCGAGGCAAGGGCATTCGCATCCGTCGGTCCGCCATAGGAGGCATCCACATAGTCGATCAAACCTTCGTCCAGCGGCCAGGCGTTCACCTTGCCTTCCCAGTCATCGACGATCGGATTGCCAAACCTGTAGACCTCGGTCTGCTGATAGGGCGCGCGGGCCGCGATCCAGGCTTCACGCGCCGCGTCAATGGCGGCTTGGGACGGTGTTTCGATCAGGGTTTGCACAGCAGCACGCAGCGTCTTGGCGGTGGTCAGGCTGTCGGAATACTTGGCGGCGGCGATATCGGCATAGGTTTCCAGCACCGCACGGCGGCTTGTGTCAGCCGTAGCGATTGTTGCCGACCCAAGCGATAGCGCAAGGGCGCTGGTCATCAGGGTGAGAGTCTTCATGGAATATTCAGTCCTTTTTCAGTTGAGTTTCGTGCGTTCGGCCTGCCGCAGCCAGGACTGCGTCCGCAGGTCCAGACGTTTCAGGGCGGCCGCAAAGGTTTCGGCCAAGCCCACCAGGCATTGCGCCATGTCGGCGCGCACAAGGATTGTTGCGATCAACATCGCATCTTCGTGGTGCCCTTCGCCCGCGGCGGCCACGAAATTGGCGAAACACGCCTCATCCGCGCCAAGACATTCGCAGCCGGGTTGATGACGCATCAGCGGGCGGCGGGCATTGTGCATCAGCAGGCCGCAAAGCAGATCAAATGACTGCATGACCTGCGGCTCGTCTTGCCCGGCCAGATCGTGGCAGTTAGCCGGAATAACGGGCCGCATATCCGACCCATCGCACCAAAGCCGCAGATACCGCACCGCGCCGGCCTCCACGGCGGGAAGATCGGACAAATACCCAACCGGGCTGCCGCCGCGCAGTGAGGGGCTTATCGCCATGACGCGTCTCCTATTTCGTCAGGATAAGCTTGCCCGCGCGCGTGATCCGCAGGGTATAGGTTTGCGACCCCAGGATGATCTGCGCCTGGTTCCCGATGCCAACAAGGTCTTCGGCCTTGTGTATGGGGGGGCTGCTGTCGTCGGGCTGGGTTCTTTTCGCTTCAGTCATCGAACCCGATCCGCTGATTTTCGCAGTTCGAATTTCGGGTATGCGCGCATGTGTGAGGCATTGCCTGGCTCCAATATCCGGTGGCCCCGGGCTGCCCGGCGATTTACGCATTCGGGGGGCTAGGAGAACCCCACAAAGATGACCAAAAGAATCAACTATGTCAATCCCGACATTTTCTATCGGAAAATGCCGCTGGCCTATGCGCCGCAACGGTGATCCGGAAGCCATATCCAGAACCGAATACCAGCGAATACGCGATTGACATGAATCTTGCTGGTGCATCACTCGACCGGCACCAATATCGAATACGCCGCGACATATATCGGGAATATCGGGCGGCGGCCGCGTCATACATTGTGCCGGGGACTTGCTTCGCTCAGATGCGCTATGGCGTCGGAGAAAATCTGAGCGACCACCTGATTACCGGCTGCGGGTTCAGGACCAATGTGCCTGGCACAATCAATCACATGATGTCCAGTCCGCTGCGGCAGGGGGTCGCGGGGCTGCAATACATATTGGCGCGCCGCGGGCCGCTGGCCACCGGGCCGGCGCTGGCGGGCGGATTTATCAAGACAGATCCGGGTCTGGATGCGCCCGATCTGCAATTCTTCTTTTCGCCGCAGATTGTCGAAGGTCCGGCGCTGGCGCCGTTCAACGGGTTTTCGATTGCCTTTTATCCGACACGTCCCGAAAGCCGCGGGCAGATCAGGATCACATCACGCGATGCGACGGTCGCGCCGTCTATCCGGGCCAACTATCTGACCAGTGATTATGATGTCAGGCTTACCCTTGCCGGGCTGCGTCTGACCCGCCAGATCGCGGCGCAACACCCCTTGGCCGGAAAGATTGTTGACGAGGTCCGCCCCGGCAAAATCGCCGAAACAGATGAGCAATTGTTGGATTATGTCCGCCAGAACAGCTATTCTGGCTTTCATCATGTCGGCACTTGCAAGATTGGCACCGACGCGCTTGCCGTCGTGGACAGTGCGCTGCGCGTTCATGGCGTCGATCGTTTGCGTGTGATCGACGGGTCGGTCATGCCCGCGGTTATTTCCGGCAATACCAACGCCGCCTGTTACATGATCGGCGAAAAGGGCGCGGATATGATCTTGACCAGGGGTTAGCCGGGCGAGAAGTGAAATTGATCAGTGTCCGGGGGTTGCCTCCCTGACGATATACAGCTCATCCACCTGATAGACGGCGATGGTTTGGGCCTCGGCATTACCGAGATTCCAGTCGTCTTGCGGGGCGGCGCGCATCGCGCTGTCCAGCGTGGCCTGGTCACGGAACCACAGCTCCAGCACCCCGTCCACGACCGGGTCGCCCTGCACGACACCGGCCGCCACCGGGTGATCCTTGTCGACTACCAGGTTCATCGTGCTGCGGCACAGACCGGGGATGGCCGACAAATTGCGCGCCATCCGGGCCTGCCATGTGGCCGGGTCCTGCAGGGCCGCCGAGTGCGGGGCGATCTTTTGCAGGACCAGCACTTTATGCGGTGCCTCTTGCGGGGCTTCATCGGCCAGAATGGGCAGTGGGCTGGTGACCAGAACGGTGATCGCGCCCTGAAATTTAGGGATATCCAACTTGGTTTCGGCATATTCGGGTGACACCTCGGCGGCTTCCATCGCGGCAAGGTCGTCGAATTGCAACTGTGACAGCCCGTCGATGGGCTGCATCGGCCAGGGCGCAGCTTCGAACAAGCGCGCGCGGATGTGGTTCTGGCGATAATCGCGCAGGCCGGGCAGGTGGCGCGCCAATTCGCCATGCACCGAGATCCAGTGATTGGTGAAGGTCTTCAGGCTGTCGCCGTCGCGCCTGCAGATTACCCCGATCCTGTGAATCATATGCGTGCCCGCCTGTGCTGAATATATTCTTATGGCAATAAAATACCTAATTCGCACGATAAGAGATAATGTCGAGATCGGCAATGCCGTATGCTGCACCAGGCGCAACAGATTTCAATCCATCAATTCTGCCCGGTCTGCCGCAATGGCGCGTTATGTTCTGGCGGCTTCGCCTATACTGTCGACGCCGCGCTCTTCCAGCAAGGTGGTCAGCCAGTCGGGGTCCATCTCGGGGACCGATGACAACAGCAGATCGGTATAGGGGTGATGCGGCGGCTTGAACATCTGGTCCTTGGGGCCTTGTTCGACCACGCGGCCCGATTGCATCACCACGACCTCATCTGCGATGGATCGCACTGTGGCCAGATCGTGGGTGATGAACATATATGCCAGGTTCAGCTGCTTTTGCAGCCCGTCCAGCAGTTTCAGGATACCTTCGGCGACAAGTTGATCCAGCGCGCTGGTCACTTCGTCACAGATGATGAAGCTGGGCTCGGCGGCCAGGGCGCGGGCGATGCCGATCCGCTGTTTTTGTCCGCCTGACAGTTCCGGTGGATAGCGGTTGTAATATTGCGAGGGTTCCAGTTCGATCAGATCAAGCAGTTCATCGACGCGCGCCTTCAGCTTGGTGCCCCGCAACCCGCCATAGAATTGCGCGGGGCGGCCGATGATCTCGCTGATCCTGACCTTGGGGTTCAACGCAGTATCGGCCATCTGATAGATCATCTGCGCCTGCCGAAGCTGGTCCTTGCTGCGGTCGCGATAATCGGGCGGCAGGACGATGCCGTTAAAGGCGATCTGCCCTCTGGTGGGGGGCAAAAGGCCGGTGATGCAACGCGCCGTCGTGGATTTCCCCGAACCGGATTCCCCCACGATCGCAACGGTCATGCCCGCATGAATGTCAAAGGAGACGTCATGCAATACGGGCGTGTCACCATAGGACGCATCTATATTCTGAACTGACAGAACCGGCGTTACATCGGCCGTGGGGCGCGATTTTTGCGGTCGCTTGAAGCTGCGCACGGCCCAAAGCGACTTGGTGTATTCATCCTGCGGGTCGTCCAGCATCTTTTCGGTGCTGGCGGTTTCCACCTCCTCGCCTTTCAGCAGAACCTTGATGCGGTCGGCCATCTGCGCCACCACGGCCAGGTCATGCGTGATATAGATCGCGGCGGTATTGTATTCCTTGACGATATCGCGGATCGCGGCCAGCACCTCGATCTGGGTGGTCACATCCAGTGCCGTGGTCGGTTCGTCAAAGATGATCAGGTCGGGCCGGCAAGCCATGGCCATCGCCGTCATCGCCCGCTGCAGCTGACCGCCCGAGACCTGATGCGGATAGCGAAACCCGATTTCCTGAGGGTTGGGCAGGCGCAGCTTTTCATACAGCTGCATCGCGTCTTCCTGGGCCTGCACGCGTTTCTGGATACGATACTGAACCGGGGCTTCGGTATGCTGGTTGATGATGCGATGCGCGGGATTGAAGGACGCGGCTGCCGATTGCGCGACATAGGCAATCCGCGATCCGCGCAGGGCACGCCGTTCGGCCGCAGAGGCGGTCGTCAGCTCCATCCCGTCGAATTCGATAGTGCCGCCGGAAATGCGGGTGCCATCGCGGGCATATCCCATCGCCGCCGCGCCAAGGGTCGATTTCCCGGCACCGGATTCACCGATCAGGCCCAGAACCTCGCCGCGCTTCAGGGTCAGGTTGACGCCCTTGATGATGTCGACCCAGTCTTCACCGGTGAAACCCTGAATTTGCAGGTCGCGGATTTTCAGCAGAATGTCATTCTTTCCGGTCATCGCGCTTACTCCTTCAGGCCCGACGACCGGAACAGCATCCAGTCGACCACAAAATTGACCGAGACCGTCAGCAGCGCGATCGCCCCTGCCGGGATCAGGGGGGTGACGTCGCCGAAGGATATCAGCGTCGCGTTTTCACGCACCATCGCGCCCCAGTCGGCGGTGGGGGGCTGGATACCCAGTCCAAGAAAGGACAGGCCCGCCACCAGCAGGAAGACAAAGCAGAATTCCAGCCCGAATTCGGCAATCAGCGGGGCGGTCGAATTGGGCAGGATTTCCTTGCGGATCAGATACCAGTTGTTTTCGCCGCGCAGTTTGGCGGCCTCGATATAGTCCATGACGACCACGTTTCCGGCCACAGCCCGTGTCAGGCGGAACACCCGCGGTGCATAGATGACCGCAACCGCGATGATGATGACGCTGACCTTCGGCCCGAATATGCTGAGCATCAACAGCGCGAAAATCAGCGACGGGATCGACATAACGACATCGGCCAGCCGCCCCAGGAACTGATCAAGCCAGCCCCCCCTTGTCGCCGCCAGCAGGCCAAGGAAGGCCCCGACGGCAAAGGCCAGCAGCGTGGCCGCCAGTGCCAGCCCCACGCTGTTGCGGGTGCCATAGATGATGCGGCTGAACATGTCGCGGCCCAGTTGATCCGCCCCCAGCAGCATCCTGCCATCCGCCATGGCAAAGGCATCGGCGATCACTTCGGATTCGCCAAAGGGGGCAATCCAAGGGGCGAACACGCCGGCAATCGCATAGGTGAAGATCACGAACATGCCGAAGGCCGCGGTCAGCGGTGCAGTCTGGATTTCGCGGGCGGCCCCGGCGGGCAGGATCAGGGCCAGAAACTCGCGAAAGGCATAGGATATGCCGGCCGCGAACCCCAGCATACCGGCGCAAATGGCGATGAACCGCAAAGCCGCGACACCGCCGACGATACCCAGAATGAACGAGACCAGCGTCAACGAGAACAGCATGCCAAAGGCGCTGCGATGTTTGAAATAGGCCGTCAGGCAAGAGGCCGCGACCAGAAGGGCAAAGTATGCAATGACGAAGTAATTCATACCCTGCTCCTATTTCGGGTGCCGCAGGCGCGGATTGGTCAGGATAGCCCCGATATCGGCGGCAAGGTTCAGCAGGATGAAGGTCGCGGCAAAGATCAGGCAGCAGGCCTGCACGATCGGAAAGTCGCGTTTCGATACCGCATCCACCAGCGCCTGACCGATCCCCGGATAGACAAACACAACCTCGACCAGCACGACGCCGGTGATCAGATAGGCCAGGTTCAGCGCCACCACATTGATGATCGGCGCCCAGGCATTGGGCAGGGCGTGATGCACGATCACGCGCCAGGGCGGCACGCCCTTCAGGCGGGCCATCTCGATATAGGGAGAGGTCAGCAGGTTGATGATCGCGGCGCGTGTCATGCGCATCATATGCGCGGTGACGACCAGAACCAGTGTCAGCGCCGGCAGGAAGGTTCGCTGCAGAAGGTCGAGAAAGCTCATGTCGCTGCTGAGATTGGAAATGGCCGGGAACATCTGCGCCTTGACGGCCAGAAACAGGATCAGCAGGTAGCCCAGGAAAAATTCCGGCGATGAAATGGATGTCAGGGTCAGCACGTTGGCGACCCTGTCAAAGACGGTATTGCGAAACAGCGCCACCAGAATGCCCAGCACGATGGCAAAGGGCACGGCTATCACCGCCGCATAGGCCGCCAGGAACAGGGTGTTCAGGAACCGTCCGCCGATGGCGTCGCTGACGCGCTGGCCTGTGATCAGCGATGTCCCGAAATCACCCTGAACCGCGCCGGCCAGCCAGTGCAGGTATCGCACGGGCGCGGGCTGATCCAGCCCCATCTGTTCCCGCAGGGCCGCCAGATTGTCTTCGGTCGCCCCCATGCCCAATACGGCCTGGGCGATGTCGCCGGGCAGCAGTTCCACCATGAAAAAGATGATGATCGAAATGATCAAAAGCGTGATCAGCCCCAATCCCAGCCGTTTCGCCACCAGCCTCAGGATATCCCGCATCAAATCCTCCTGTTCATGCCATGGCGCGCCGCGTGCCGTCTATCCGCCACGCGGGACCGGACATGTTGCCCCGGTCCGAAATTGCGGGCCGGGGCGTGTCACGGTTCAGGCCGAGAACCACCAGCGGCTGCAGGCGCGTGCGCCATCCATCTGCCAGCTTGCGGCAAGCTGTTCGCCATGCTGCACGTTCTTGCGCCGGGCATAGACGAAATTGGGGAAGAACGGCACGATCGTGCCGCCATCATTGCGCGCCAGCAGCGCCATCTCGCGATACATCTCGGCGCGCAGGGAATTGTCCAGCTCGGCCTTGGCCTTGATCAGCAATTCATTGAAGCGCGGATTTTTCCAGTGGCTTTCGTTCCATGCGGCGTCGGCCTTGTAGGCCAGGCTGTACATCACGTCCGGCGTTGGCCGGGCGCCCCATTGCACGGCGCAGAACGGCTTTTTCAGCCAGACATCGGAATAATACCCGTCATTGGGTTCGCGCACGACATTGATCTTGATACCGGCCTTCTTGGCCTGTTCCGCATAGAGGACGCACATATCGACTGCGCCCGAAAATACGGAATCGGCGATGCTCAGATTGACCTCAACACCTTCGGCCCCGGCTTTCTTCAACAGTGATTTCGCCTGATCGGGATCATATTCGCGCTGGGGAATGTCATCTGGCCAATAGGGCATGGCGGGGGAGTGATGAAAATCATTGCCCAACGAGGCCGCGCCAAAGGCGATCTTGTCGATGATCTCGTTCCGGTCGATCGCCAGTTTCAGCGCGGTGCGCACATCGAGATTATTGAACGGAGCCTGATCGACAAACATCGGCATGGTGATGGCCGCGGCCGAAGGCACGTTGTCGATGGCGATATTGGGATCGCGCTTCAACAGCGACAGTGTCTTCAGTTCCAGTTGCGTGATCGCATCGACATCGCCGGTGACAAGTGCCGTCTGGCGTGCGTTGGGGTCGTTCAGAACCGTGATTTCGACCTCATCGAAATAGGCGCCATCCAAATGCCAGTCTTCATGCCGCACCAGCCGGTAGCCAACGCCGAATTCGGCATCGACCAGCTTGTAGGGGCCGCAACCATCGCCCGATTGCCAGTTGGCGGTGCCATCCGCATTGGCGGGTATGATCGTCAGGTGATAATCGGTCATCAGCCAGGGTAGATCGGCATTGCCTGATGCCAGCTTGAACGTGACGGTGCTGTCATCGACCTTGACCAGATCTTCGACATCGGCCAGCAAAGCCTTGGCGGCAGAGGTCGATTTTTCACCACGGTGATGGTTCATCGAGGCAATGACATCATCGGCTGTGACCTTGCCGCCGCTGTGGAAGGTTGCCCTGGAATTGATCTTGAAGGTCCATTCCTTGGCGTCAGGGCTGGCTGACCATTCGCTGGCAACATCTGGCCCCAGTGAGCCATCTGATTCAATCAGCGTCAGATAGCTGCGATAGGTATGCGCCAGCTGGATGATCGAAAAGCTCAGATATGTGCCGGGGTCATGGGTGTCGGATGTATTGCCGTCATGGGCACCCAGACGGAACGTGCCGCCCCGTGCCGGTTGTGCCATCGCGGCACCGGTCCACAGACCTGTGGCGGTGCTGGCGGTCAGGCCGGCGGCAATCGAATAGTTCATGAACGAGCGCCGTGAAATCCCACCACGGCGCGCCGCCTTGGCCATGTTGTCAATAAGTAATTTCTTGTCTGAATTCATAGCTTTTTACTCCTGGAAATTTCCGGTCGTGGTGCTGGAACATACAAAGCCCGCACACCGGGAACGACGCATGCGTGCCCGCTCTATCTGTAGAAAACGACATGCTCTTAGGAAAACACGAACGGGCTTTACATGCTACCCCCGTGTGGGGATTCGGTCGGATCGATGGGTAAGCATCTGTATTAAAATAGTAATTTTTCATGTTTTTGTGCCCTCACGATAGAGGAAATGGGGGGCAAGAGCACCGGCAGAGGCCTCACACACCCCGGTGTGGTCGCGCATTCTCTGGTGTGGAAGCCTCCGTCCGGGGCATTTCACTAAGCTGGCCGTTGATCACCAACCCCCATACAAGCAACGGGATCGCCACGATGCCGCCGGCCGGGCCCCACAGCCAAATTCCGAATACGATCGCCAGAAAGACGATCAGCGGATTGATTTCCATTTGCCGCCCGACAAGGGCGGGGGTAACAAACTGGCCTTCGGTCGTATTCAGGCCGACAAAGCACAGCGCGGGCAATACGGACATGATGCCGTCGAATTCCGCGATACCGGTGAACAAAAGCGCGACCGTAAACGCGGCCGGACCGATATAGACAATGAAATTCGCCAGGAACGCCAGCACGCCCCATGACAGGGCGTCCGGCATATCCAGGAGCCGAAGCATAAGGGCGGTTACGGCCCCCAGGCCCGCATTGATCGCGGCAATAGTCAGAAAATAACTGGAGACCCTGCGTTCGGCCAGCCGAAGCTTTTGTGCTGTTTCTATCCGGTCGCGATAGCGCAGGAACTGGGCGGCGATCTTTTCATAGACCGATACCCGCGTTGCCAGGAAGAAGAACAGGGTGCCGGCGAAGATCACAAACTGGCCCAGCAGGGCCGGCGCCAGCATCAGCGCATCCGTTGCCGATGGCACAGCGGGCTCTTTGGCGGGGGCGGTTTGTGTGGCGGCGGGCTGGGGCTGATCGCTTGACATCGCCTCGGTGACATCATCCGATATTTCCTTGAGCCCTTCAGTGGCGCGGCGAAAGTTGTCTACGGTGCCGCGCATGTCGTTGATGACCTGGGGCGCGTTTTCAATCATGCGCGCGACGATCGGTTGAAATATGATGCCAATCATCCCCAGAAAGCACAATGTAAGCAGCAGGCTGATCCCCGCCGCCGCCGCGCTGCCCAGACCGATGCGTGCCCACAGATCGGATAAAGGCGACAGGACAATGCCGATTACCATCGCCAGCGCCACGGGAACCACGATATCTTCGGCCAATTTAAGGGCTATGCAGATGGAAATCAGACCAATGGCGATGATCGCCAGTTTCGCCAGTTTGTCGATATCGCCCAATTCGTTTCTCCGGCCAGACAATATATAACGCGGGAATGGCGATCGGGTTCCGTAAGGGTGCCACTTTAACGACGGCAGGCCCGGCCCATATCCGGGCCAGGCCTGTTTGTTCATGCATGCGAACGCAGATCAGCGCAGAATGCGAATGATCTTGCGGTCGTCGTTCTTCACGATCACGGTCTGTCCATTCACGTTCAGATAAGAAAATTCGGAATCTGGCACTGGAACCAGCGTGACAGAGTCAGGAATGCCCGCCCCCGCGACGACCTCGCCTTCCAGAAAGATCGGCTCGTTCACAGGATGATTTTCCACATAGGTCATCACTTTGGGGTCGGGGGCTGTGGCATCGCCCGCGATCAGGCCTGCAACGGCGCCCGTGGCGACGGCGACAGGGCCGCCGATCAGGATGCCGGCCACTGTGCCGACCGCTGCGCCGCCGATGCGCGATTCAGGGCCTTTGTCTTCGACCTCGATCGTGGTGATGGTTGTGCGGGCCGGTTCGGTGGTCAATTGCATGGGGGTGTCTTCGATCAGGGTTGACAGATAATCCCCATAGGCCCAGCCGGACATGCCGTCATAATTGACCTTGCACCAGTTGCTGGCATCAACGCAGCCCATGACCTCGACTGTGTCCTTGTTGGTGATCACGCCTTCGATCTTGTATTCGGGTCCCGGTCCGGCCCGCAGATTCAGATCTGTCAGCGCAGTTGCCGTGCTTGCTGCATTGGCCGCCTGGCCCAGCATAAGAACAATCGCACTGGTGGTGAAAAGCATGCGTTTCATTTTTGTCAGCTCCAATTGTTGTGTCGGGCGTTCTTGTCGCCGCGACAGATGAGGTATCAACGATTTCCGGCGGGCTTTGTTCCGGCGCCGGCTTTGATCATGGGGTGGGGCATGTTTCGCGGCGGATATTTGCCGGCGGTGTGATTATTTCCGCCGGAACTGGAACCATGCCCAAGCCAGAGTGTTGATGCACCACACGCCCATTGCATGACGCAGCGGGCCTTGGACAATAATGATTAGGAGACTGAAAATGCGCAAACTTCTTGCGACGACCTCGCTTGCCCTGCTGATTGCGGGCCCGGCGCTGGCGCAATCCCAGATGATGGCACCCGGTTTTGTCGAAAGTTATGCGGCAGGTGATGTCTATGGGTCCGATCTTATCGGAATGCGGCTGTACATGGCCGACACGCGGCCCGAAGACGGTGCTGTTGCAACGGCAGACATGCGTGCCAATTGGGAAGATGTCGGCGAAATCAATGATGTGATCGTCGGAATGGACGGTCAGATCAAGGCGGTGCTGCTGGATGTGGGCGGTTTCCTGGGTATGGGTGAAAAGACCGTGGCCGTCAGCATGGACAGCCTGACCTTTGTTCAGGATGGCGATGACGAGAATGACCACATCGTATTCATGCAGGGCAGCAAGGAAGTGCTGGAGCAGGCACCCGAGTATCAGCGGGATATGCAGGCTGCCATGAACAGCGACAACAATAGTTCCACCGGCACCACGACAACCGGCACTACTGCAACCGGAACCACGGCAACCGGCACTACTGCGATGACCGCCGATCGTCAGGATGGCACCGCATGGACACGCCCGACGCAGATGCGCGAAGGGTATGTCGATCTGGAACCGACGGAACTGACCGCCGAGAACCTGACCGGGGCTACTGTCTATGGCGCCAATGACGATTCCATCGGTGAAGTCCAAGATATCGTGATTACCGCCGACGGCCAGACCGAAGGCGCGCTGATTGATGTCGGTGGCTTCCTGGGTATCGGTGAACACCGGATCGAGGTGTCGTTCGATGAGCTGCAAGTCGTTCGCCAGGCAGATGGTGACGAAGTGCGCGTTTATATCGACGCTACCAAGGAACAGCTGAAGGCACGTCCGGCTTACAAGTCGTAAGCACCGTATCGTGTTAAAAACGGGGCCGCATCATTGATGCGGCCCTTTTTCATGGGGCAAGGGGCATCAGTTGCTGCGTGACAGCAGTGCCATGATCGTCTGGCGCAGGGTTTCCTCGTTATAGGGCTTGTCCAGAACCGGGGCGTCATTTGTACCGGCGGGCTTATTATCCCTGGTCGAATGGCCTGTGGTCAGTGCAAAAGGGATGGCTGCGGCCGAAAGAGTGGCTGTTACCTGTTCGGTGGATGCTCCCCCCAGATCGACATCGACAAGGGCTATGGCGACAGGGTGTGCGGCCAGAATATCAAGGGCTTCGCGAACGGTTTGCGCAATATGAACCTTGGCGGCGCCAAGCTCGTTCAGTATATCTGCCGCGTCCAGCGCGATGATGACATTGTCCTCTGCCACAAGGGCGTGACGTGCGCGCCATGCTTCCCTGATAGCTGTGTCGTTCTCAAATGCCTGCATATAATACCTCGACAGTTCCAGAATGACCTGTGCCCGTTCTCATGGGCATGGGTCAGTCCGGTTGGCTAGCACGACTTGGGACTGCGCTGATTAACTTATGACATTGCGAAGACATAAAAATTCCCGCCCCGGGATGTGACGCCGGGGCGGGATAATGGTTTGGTCGCGATCAAGCCGCCTGGGTGAAATCCACAACGTAATGTTCGCCCAGATCCGGATCGTGATCGTTGCGCAGGTTCGCGCGCAGAATCTCGAACCCGAACACAGCCGGATTTCTGGTCGAGGTCCATACCGAGGCCTGAGCCAGTGGCATTTTCAAGAGTACGATCCGCGGATCATCAATGCCTTCCTCGAACCAGGCCGCGGACGCCATCGACCACAACTCACGCAATTTGTTGCGGTCCATTTCCTGGGTGATCGGCCCCGACATGCAGGCGTGCAGATCCTGCCCCTTTGACATGACGGTGAAATGGGCGATGGCACCCACGCCTATGGCCGCAGCAAGATCGGTATCATTTGCAGTAATGAACCACAGCGTGCTGGTGTCGCGGTCCAGATAGTGATGCATAGGCTGCATATGTTGTCCGGATCCGACGACGCCCAGCATACCTGCGTTTACATCGTCAAGCACATCGAAAAGATCATTCGTACGCTCACTATGCGACGTCGCTGCATCGGTCATCACGAATGGTCCTTCATCCACTTGTCGACTTCGTCGCGGGCCTGTTCCTTGGTCTTGCCATACCGTTCCTGGATGGAACCTTCGAGTTGTTCGCGATTGCCTTCGATCTTGTCCAGATCGTCATCGGTCAGATCGCCCCATTGTTCGCGCGCCTTGCCTTTGAATTGTTTCCATTGGCCTTTGATTTGATCCCAGTTCATGATGCTCTCCTGTCAAGATGAATGCGTTTTACCGCTTGTCTATCAACGATTTCGGGAAGACTTCGTTCCGATGCCCTGCGCAATATGGGCGGAAAGTTGCAAGTTGTGGCTGGAACCGGACCACATTGGGGACATTGATATGGCAAAGGCTCGGGAAGAACGGGGTATGACGACCAACTGCGAGAATTGTCCATTACGCAAAAAGCCGTTGTTCAAGGATCTGTCCGCGGAAGAAGTCCGGTTCATGCAGCGGTTCAAATCGGGCGAACTGGTTGTCGATCCGGGGACGCAGATATTGATGGAAGGGGCGAACAGCCCGCAATTATATACCGCGCTCAACGGTATGGGTATTCGGTACAAGATGTTGGAAGATGGCCGCCGCCAAGTGGTTAATTTGGTGCTGCCCGGCGATTTTCTGGGTCTGCAAGCCGGTTTGATGGGCGAAATGGGCTATTCGGTAGAGGCCACGACACGCATGACGCTGTGCGTCTTCAGGCGTTCTGATTTCTGGTCGTTCATGGCAAATCACACCGAACGGGCGTTCGATCTGACCTGGCTGGCAGCGATTGACGAGCATTTTCTGGGCGAAACGCTGACGACCGTTGGCCAGCGCACTGCAATCGAGGCCATCGCCTGGGCCTTTGTGCGGGTCTATCTGCGGGCCAAGGCAACCCTGTCGGGCACCAATGGCCGGGTTTCATTCCCGTATCGGCAACAGGATCTTGCCGATGCGCTGGGCCTGTCCCTGGTTCATACCAACAAGACGGTTCAGAAACTGCGCAAGCAGCAGCTGATTACCTGGGAAGACGGGATGCTGACGATCCATGATCTGGAACAACTGGCGCACATCGCCAAAACCGAGACAGCAGAGCCACCACGACGCCCCATTCTATAGGCGATGATGCCTGGTCGAGGCGCAACTCGTCTGTGAAAATGGCGGGGTGATTAGGGATGAAATCACCCCGCCTGCACTGGTTGAAAGAAGATGTGTGGGGCCACACCTTCATCTGGATAACCGCGTAATGTGCAAAAGGTTCCCGCCCATCAGAAATGATGGTCGCCCCCGGCCTCGGCATCGAAATCAGCGATCGTAAAGAGCAGGCGGGCGATATATTCCTGATCCGATATCTCGGTTTCGACCCGTCCATGAACCTGCTGAGCAAAGGCCGCGATCAGTTGCTCTCCTACCTTGGAGTTGAATTCGGTCGCTTTTGATCCGATCTCGATGCCCAGCGAATTGCGGGTCTCGAATTCGGCCCGTCCATCGGGCAGCAATCGCAGCCTGGCCGACAGCCAGGGCCGCCCGTTAGAGGGGGTGCCAATGTGCTTGATCGCGTTCGTCAGCAATTCCGAAACAGCCAGCGTCAGCGGCACAGCCTGATCGGGCACAAGCGTGATCGTGTCGTATTCCTGCGTCACCTCTACATTATGTTCGGCGGGCAGTATCGTGCTGAACATCCGGTCGGCAATCGTGGCGATCAGTTCATCCACGCTGACCGTGCCTTCGGTCGATGTTTCATACAGATATCGGTGCACTGTGGCGATGCTCATGACCCGTTGCTGAATATCGCGCAGGGCGCCGCGGGCCTCGTCCGAGGTCGCCTTGCGGATTTTCATGTTCAGCAATGAGACGATCAGTTGCAGGTTGTTCTTGACCCTGTGATGCACTTCCTTGAGCAGGATGGATTTCTCATGAACCGTATCTTCCAATTGGGCCTCGTCATGCAGAAAGCTTTCCGCAAGAAGGGACCAGGTTTCGTTCATTTCGCGGATTTCGGTGGCAAGCCTGTCAGCGTTCTCCATCGGGACCAAGCGCCGGGTCCGCTTGAATGTCAGCATACGTGCGCGCAGGTTTCGCGTGGGCCGGATCACCATCCGCTCGACGGCAAAGAACGCGACCAGCAGACAGGCCAGCCACATCAGAACCGGAAAGATGACAGGGATGGCGATCTTGAAACCGCTTATGCCCAGAAAGACCCGTTCGCGCTGCCAGCTTCCCATGGCATAGACCGTATCGGGGATGATCGGAACAATGGCAAACACACGCGGCGCGCCATCACGTGTCTTGCCGGTAAATGAAAATTCGCTTCCGCCAACAAAGTCTTTCAATGCCCAGCCGTCGGGCAGGGCGCCTTGGGCTCCATCAAGCCCGCCATCGGCGGTCAGAATCACGCCATCAGCGTTGAACGTGATCAGTTCAACCGGGCGCTCCGATACTTTCGCCCGATTCTTGGTGATACGGCCATGCGGTAGAGAAATTGCTACATAGCCGTCAAAAACCCCGTTCGACATGACCGGGTTGGCGACCACGATGACAGAAGTCTTGCTGATCGGCGCATCGGTATTCACCGTCACCCGCTGGCGCGGGTTGGCCTTCATGTCGATAAATGTCTGCATATCGGAAATGTCCATCCGCACGTCTGCTGAAGAGCAATTCATGATTCCATCCGCGTTGACATAGCCTGCGAATGAAAAGATGCTGGCGTCCTGCAGGAATGTTTCGAAGCTGTTCCTGCATTGCGGGCCATCGGACCCGATCATGGGGATAAGCGCGGCGATGGCGCGGCCGGCCCCAAAGGCGGACCGGATATCGCCGGCTTCTGCATCGGCGGCTTCATAGGTCAGGGCCAGAAGGTTGGCCTCGGCCTTGCGGTCGGCCTCTTCGATCAGCGCATAGGTCTGCAAGACCGATACCAGCCCGATCGGCAGCAATGCGATCGCAAGCAATGATGCCAGCCGATATGCCAAGGATCCCCTGGCGTCACGCAGGCGGCTGATCAACCGAACACCCGCTTTCCAACCATGCCCGACGTGAGAACCGCAACTGTGCCGCGATCTGTCAGCTCCATCGCTTCATCGTCATGCATGTCCAGAAGCTCGATCAATTGCGCCCGGCCACGATTCACCCGGCTTTTGATCGTGCCGATTTTCACGCCGCACATCTGCGCGGCATCCTCATATGAAAAACCCGATGCGCCGACCAGGATCAAGGCTTCGCGCTGTTCATCGGTCAGTTTGGCAAAGGCACGCGCAAAATCACGCAAGGCCAGATGCCCGTCATGATCTGGTTTCGAGACAAGCGTGGCGGCCATGATGCCATCTACATCGGCCACCTCGCGCCTGTGTTTGCGCCGATCCGAATAAAAGGTGTTGCGCAGGATCGTGAACAGCCAGGCACGCATATTCGTGCCGGTCGTGAACTTGTCGATGTTCTTCCAGGCTTTGATGATGGTATCCTGAACCAGATCATCCGCAGCCGAGGCGTTTCTGGTCAGGCTCATTGCGAAAGCCCGCATGGAGGACAGGTGTTCCACGATTTCATCCCGCGGCTCGCCGCTGTGCCGTTTTCCGCTTGCTTCAGCTTCCATTCTGGCCGTCCTGTTCCTTGAGCTGTCGCAACAAGTCTTTGAACCGATCAGGAATTTCATCCTCTGCCAGGGTCTGGAACACTTTTTTCAGGTTTTCATCTATCACCTTCTTCGAGGGGGACCCTGCCTGATTTTTTGTCATCCTGATTTTCTTTCCGGACGTAATTTTTGCATTCCTTGGAACAAAACTCTGACAAAATGAGTTTGGTTCCAAGAAAAATATGAAAAGGACCGCTTTAATGTCTGAAACCACTGACAGCAGCTATCTTTCCGTGACCGTTGCCAGCCTGTTGCCCTATCTGCGCCGTTATGCCCGCGCCCTGACGGGCAATCAGCGATCCGGCGATACCTATGCCGCTGCCACGCTTGAGGCGCTTTTGACGGATCGGTCCGTATTCGAGGCCGGGTATTCTCCAAAGGTTGCGCTGTTTCGCGCCTTTCATGCGATTTGGTCCAGCGCCGGGGCGCCGGTGGCCGAGGCTGACAGCGGCGTTGCCGCACGTGCCCAGGCCTTGCTGGCACGCCTGACCACGAATTCGCGCGAAGCGCTGCTGCTGCACACGGTCGAGGAATTTTCCTTCGAGGATATCGCCACGATCATGTCGCTGGACCCCGACGAGGCAAGTCATCTTGTTGACACCGCGCGCCGGGAAATGGCTGACAGTATTTCCGGGCGCGTCATGGTGATCGAGGATGAGGCCATCATCGCCATGGATCTGCAGGATATCGTTGCCGATATGGGGCATGCCATCACAGGCGTGGCGCGCACGCATACCGGCGCTGTGTCGCTGGCCGGGCGCGAACGTCCGGATCTTATCTTGTCGGATATCCAGCTTGCCGACGGATCCTCGGGGATCGAGGCTGTCAACGAAATTCTCGGGGCGGCGGGTGAAATCCCGGTCATCTTCATCACGGCCTTCCCGGAACGGCTGTTGACAGGGGAACGACCGGAACCCGCCTTTGTCATCACCAAGCCTTATACCGAAGATCAGGTGCGCTCGGCGATCAGCCAGGCGATGTTCTTTGCCAGCACTGAAACGCTGGTGGGATGATGACCGCGCCCCGGCCAGATGCTGGCCGGGGCAAGGATCACGCTGCGGTGGCCCGCAGCATCCAGACCGCTTTCTCGTGAAAAGCGGATCGCGCGGTTGCCATATCGGCGGTGACAGGATCATCCTGTTCTTCCGCGATCCTGATCAGTTCATGCATCGCGCTGGCCAGATGTTCGTGGTCATTCGCCAGATCGGTTATCATTTGCTGTGCGGTCAGTTTGCTGACCGTGCCGCCAACCGCCGATCCCTGTATCACGGCGTCGATATCGGTCTGCGTCAACTTGCCCAATGCACGAATGCGTTCGGCCATTTCATCTGCCGCCTTGAACAGATTCTGATAGTGCTCTTCGGTCAGGTGATGGATCGAATAGAAATGCGCACCTTCGACGTTCCAGTGATAGATGTGGCTTTTGATCATCAGCCGGTATGTATCCGAAAGCGCCGTCGCCAGCGCCTTGGCCACTGTGTCGCGATCCTTGACCCCGGTCTTGACCTGATCGGATTTCGCCAGGGTTTTCATTGCGCTATCCACGATAAACTCCTTTTCAATACATCATTTACATAAGGTGAACAGATTTTCGCAGGGGGCGAAGGCCCCCCGCAAACGGGTCTTGTTCAGACCGGGGGCTTGCCGCGCAATGCGCGGGCGACCATGGCAATCGCGAACAGGATCAGGAATACGACAAAGATGATCTGCGCGATCCCGGCCGAAGCCGAAGCAATGCCGCCAAAGCCGAAGACAGCGGCGATCAGTGCGATAACCAGAAAAGTCAGGGCCCAACCAAGCATGGGACATCTCCTTTGCATAAAGGCGCCAATGGGCGCGGATTAACAATGAAACGCAGGGTATCGGGCTTGGGTTCCACAAATTCGCGGCCCGTATCGGCCTGCCGGGGATGCGCTGGAATAATTGTCGCGTGCGGCTGGGAACCTGTGCCGTCGCAGCGGGTTGGTTTGGCAAGCAACCCAAGTTAACCAAAAGGGAAACATCATGGCACAGAACCAAATGACCAAAACTGCCGAACAATCCAGCGCGGATGTTCAAGCGGAGCTTTCCAAGCTGAAAAGTGATATCTCGTCGCTGAGCGCAAGTCTGAGCGACCTGGCCGCGAAACAGACCGAAAGCCTGAACTCCATGGCGCGTGCAAAGGTAGAGGCTGTGCGCCGGACAGGCGAGGAAACCCTGACCGAGGCACAGAAAATGGCCGCGAATGCCTATAAGAACGCGGAAAGCTCGGTCAAGGAAAACCCGGCTACCGGTGTGGCGATCGCAGCCGGGGTGGGCTTTCTTGTCGGCCTGTTCGCCGGGCGTCGCTGATCGTGGCCGTGGGCAAGGCAATCACTGATGCGGTGGGGCATGCGGCGCGACCGATCCTCATGGCGCTGATCGCCGGCTTCTTGCTGATGGTGGGGGCAGGTTTTGTAACCGTGGCGGCATGGATTGGTCTGGCGGATGTATATGGCCCCGCTATCGCCGCATTGGTGCTGGGCTGTGTTTATGGTGGTTTGGGGCTATTGGTATTGGCCTTTCGTAAACCCCCGCCGCCGCCGCCGGAACCCGCACCCAAGGTCGCGGATCGGATGGCCGATGCCTTCTTGCAGGGAATAAGCGCCGGTGCCGCAACGAAGCGGCGGCTGTCATAAGGTGGTCCTGTGATCATTTTGGCGCCCCCGCCCGATATCCACGGGCGGGGGCTTTTGCGTAGGTTAAGGCTTCACATCACCTGCGCTGCTCATGTTGAAACCCGAGGCCGGGTTGCGTGACCCACTATGCGGGAACAGCGAAGGCCCCCAGGCCAGCAGCCCGCCATCCACCACCATCGTATGGCCCGTGGTGAAGCGTGACTCGGAGCTGGCGAAATACAGCGCCGCATAGGCGATATCTTCGGCATAGCCGGTATCGGGCCAGGGCTGACGCCCCTTCATGAAGGTGCGCATGCCTTCATCATCGGCCACCGGAATCATCGGGGTGTGGATGCCGCCCGGCGCAATCGCATTCACGCGGATGCGGTCAGGGGCCAGTTCGACGGCGGCGTTCTTGGTCAGGTTGACCACACCGGCCTTGGCTGCAGAATAGGCCGCCGGGCCGCTGCCACCACCCATGCCTGCGGTGGACGAGGTATTGATGATCGACCCGCCTTCGCCATGCAGCCGAATCGCCTTGGCACCATGTTTGATCCCCATGAAGACCGAGCGCATCAGCAGAGCAAAGGTCTTGTCCCAGTTCTCGACCTCGGTTTCCGTGATCGGGGTCATCGCGCCCCCCACACCGGCATTGTTGAACAGCACGTCCAGCCGTCCGAACCCGTCGACCGCCTTGGCGATCATCGCCTTGACTTGCGATTCGTCAGAGACATCCGTGCGCGTGGCCAGGATATTCTTGGCAAATCCCTTCGAGCCGGCGATATCCAGAACCTCGTCGGATTTTTCGGTGTTGATATCGGCGATCACCACCTTTGCACCCTGATCCAGAAATATCAGCGCCGCCGCACGACCCATGCCGCTGGCACCGCCCGTTATTACAGCAACTTTACCTTCCAATCGTCCTGACATCGTTTCCTCCCTGTGAAAGCCTGCTGATTTGATGGCCGCAATCGGCCTGATTTGCAACCCGGACAAAGTATTGCGCGTTTGTGGGGTTGCCATTCCTTTGTGAAATTCGCAGATTATCGCAAAACTGGGAGGAGCGCCTTTTGCGTCCGGTTGCAAGCGGTCGAAATGGTCGTTGCCAGGGTGGTTGAGGCTTCTCCATACTGAACAGACGCTGCATCTTGTGGGGCATTGCATGTCTTCCGGAATCGCGGCGTGAGGCGAAGGCCGGAGAGGATGAATACCGTATGAACATCGTTGGACTGGGTGGAACGCTGCGCGCGGGGTCGTCGACCGAGGCTGTCATCCGGCATGTGTTGAAACATGCGGCTGACAAGGGGGCGCAGACCCGAATGTTTGCTGGCGATGCCATCGACCTTCCGATGTATACCCCCGGTGCCGTGGCCGATACGCCCAAGGTGCGGGCGCTGATCGCGGCACTGCGTGACGCCGATGCAATCGTCATCGGATCGCCCGGCTATCATGGCGGCATTTCCGGGCTGGTGAAAAACGCGCTGGATTACACCGAGGAAATGGCCAAGGACGCGGCCCCCTATTTCACCGACAAGCCCGTGGGATGTGTCGGCACCGGTTTTGGGTGGCAGGGCTGCAATACCACATTGGCCGCCTTGCGCAGCGTGACCCATGCCCTGCGCGGCTGGCCGACGCCGATCGGTATCGCGCTGAACACCAAAGATCCGGCTTTTGATGCCGACGGCAAGTGCCTGATCCCGGAACTGGATATCCAGACCCGCCTGATGGCCGAACAGTTGATGATGTTTCCTGCGCGCCGCAAGGCCGCCTGAAACAAGAGAAATTTTCCAAGGAGGAATCGATATGGCCCTGCACCCTGAAATCGCCACATACCTGCAAATGATGAAAGATGCGGGATTTCCGCAGATGAATACGCTGACGCCGGAAAAGCTGCGCGCCATCATGGCGGCAGCCCCGCGTGCGCCTGGTCCCGAAATGGCCAAGGTCGAGGATTTCGAGATCGACGTCGAGGGCGGCAAGATCAAGGCGCGCCTTTATGTGCCTGCGGGCGATCCGGTGGCGATCATCGACTTCATGCATGGTGGCGGCTGGACCATGGGTAGCATTGACCAGTCGGATGCCAATTGCCGCTATCTGGCGCGCAACGCCAATTGCGCGGTGGTTTCTGTCGATTACCGCCTGGCGCCAGAACATCCTTTCCCGACACCGGTGAACGATGCCTATGCCGCACTGGAATGGATCGCCGCCAACAAGGCCAAGCTGGTCGGCAAGGATCTGCCCCTGATCGTGCAGGGTGACAGCGCGGGCGCGAACCTGACCGCCGTTGTCTGCATCATGGCACGTGACCGCAACGGCCCGAAGATTGCCGCCCAGATCATGACCGGGCCCGCCGTGGACGGCGATATCGACGCGCCGGTGCTGAAGGAATTCGTGTCGCCCTTCCTGTCGCTGGAAGAAACTGCCTGGTTCTATGACATGTATGTGCCCAATCGGGCCGATCGCAGCGATTACCGCTTTGCCCCGATTCACGCTGAAAGCCATGCCGACCTGCCGCCGGCGCTGATCATCACGGCGGAAATGGATATCCTGCGTGTGCATGGGGAATCCTATGGCGCGAAACTGGCCGCCGCGGGCACGCCCGCGATGGTGTGCCGGTTCCCGGGCACGATCCACAGCTTCATGGCCATCAACGGCGAATTCGAACGCAGCAAACAGGCCTATGCAACGATCAAATCCTTTGTCGATGGTTTCGTCGCGCAGGGCTGACCGGCATAGGGGAGGAGAGAAATTGATGGAAAGCTATGTAAAAGGCAAATCCACACCGCCCCTGATCGAAACCACGATCGGGGTGGCGCTGGACAAGGCGGCCGCGACATGGGGCGGGCAAGAGGCGCTGGTCAGCCCGTCGCAAAACATTCGGATGACATGGGCCGAATTGCACCGCCGCGTCGAAAACCTCGCGTCGGGGTTCCTTGCCAGCGGGTTGCAGCCGGGAGATCGGATCGGCGTGTGGTCGCTGAACCGGTATGAATGGACTCTGACCCAGTTCGCCGCCGCCAAGGCAGGGCTGATTCTGGTGACGATCAACCCGGCTTACCGGCTGCACGAGCTGCAATATGCCCTGAACAAGGTCACCTGTGCTGCTATCGTGATCTCGCCGCCGTTCAAGACATCCGACTATCCGGGCATGATCGCGGCGCTGGCCCCTGAACTGGCCCATTCCAAGCCCGGCGCGCTGAAGGCCGAAAAGCTGCCTCATCTGCGGCTGGTGATCCAGATGGGTGATATCGAAACGCCCGGCGCGCTGCCCTTTGCCTCGGTCGAGGAAATGGGCGAACGCGCGGGAACCGACACACTGCGCAAGGCCGAGGCGGGGCTGAAAAACCACGACCCCATCAATATTCAATTCACCTCGGGCACCACCGGCAGCCCCAAGGGTGTCACGCTGAGCCACCGCAATATTCTGAACAACGGCTATTTCACCGGCGCGGCGATGAACCTGACAAATACCGACAGGATCTGCATTCCGGTGCCGCTGTATCATTGCTTTGGCATGGTGATGGGCAATCTGGCCAGCGTGACCCATGGCACGACGATGATCTATCCCGGCGAGGGGTTCGATCCTGTCGTTACCCTGCGCACCGTGGCCGAGGAACGCTGCACTGCCCTGTATGGTGTGCCCACCATGTTTATCGCCGAACTGGACCGGCCCGAATTCGGCGATTTCAACCTGTCCACCCTGCGCACCGGCATCATGGCCGGTTCACCTTGCCCGATCGAGGTGATGCGCAAGGTCGTGGACCGGATGCATATGCGCGATATCACCATTGCCTATGGCATGACCGAAACCAGCCCGGTCAGCTTCCAGACTACCGAAGACGATCCGCTGGAACGGCGCGTGTCCACCGTGGGTCGGGTGCATCCGCATGTGGAATGCAAGGTGATCGACGAGGCCGGCAATACCGTGCCGCGCGGCCAGCGCGGAGAGCTGTGCACACGCGGCTATTCGGTGATGATCGGCTATTGGGATGAGGCCGAACAGACAGCAGCGGCCAAGGATGCCGATGGCTGGATGCATACCGGCGATCTAGCCACGATCGACGCCGAAGGCTATGGCAACATTGTCGGGCGGATCAAGGATATGGTGATCCGCGGCGGTGAAAACCTGTATCCGCGCGAGATCGAGGAATATCTGTATACTCATCCGAAGGTTCAGGATGTTCAGGTCTTCGGCGTGCCCGATGCCGATTATGGTGAAGAACTGTGTGCCTGGGTCATTCTGGCCGATGGCGCCAGTATGGACGAGGCCGATCTGCGCGCGTTCTGCAAGGGGCAGATCGCGCATCAGAAGATCCCGCGTTATGTACGTTTCGTCGAATCCTTCCCGCTGACCGTTACGGGTAAGGTGCAAAAGTTCCTGATGCGCGAGGCGATGATGAAGGAACTGAATCTGGCCGAAGCCGAGACCGCCTGACATGCATTTTGGGTGCCGTATTACTGCTGATCGGCGGTGCGGCGCCCGTTTGCCGGTTTCATGGGCAGTTGGGGCAAAAACGGGCGCATAACCGCTTGGGATATCGCGGAATTTCCTGCCCTTGGAGACTGGATTGAGTTGACACATCGGCGCGACAGGCGTTAGTTTTTATGCAGGAGTATTGGCGGGTTCTATCTGTTCCTGTCCATTAGGGACGAAACCCCGATATGTGGAATGATTTCGGCATTGATCCATCTGCCGTTTGCTATTCCCCTTATGGGGTCAGTCAACGCGAAGAGTTCTGAATCGAAAGGGAGGATGCCACGTGAAAAGCGTTTGGTTCCATATGCAAAGTTACCGGGATCTGCCGGATGACTTCAGCAAGAAATACGAAAGCATCTGGGTGACACCGCCCAATGATGTGTTGTGCGATCCGGTGAAATCGGGCGAATATTTCCGCGCCAACATGGACGAGCTGGAATATGCCGACGAGGTCGGATTTGACGGCATCGGCGTGAACGAACACCATTCCAACGGCTATGGTTACTGCGTCTCGCCGAACATGGTGGCGATGCCGCTGGCGCGGCGCAATTCCGACGCGGCCGTGGTTGTGCTGGGCAATACCTTGCCGCTGTATAACCCGGCGTTGCGTGTGGCCGAAGAATTCGCGCTGCTGGATTGTGTCAGCAACGGCCGTCTGGTTGCCGGTTTCCCCGTCGGATCGGCGATGGATACTGTCGGCGTTTACGGCACTCCGCCCACCCAGGTGCGTCAGCGTTATTACGAGGCCCACGACCTGATCACCCAGGCCTGGACCAAGCCGGGCCCGTTCGCGTTCAACGGCCAGTTCAACAAGCTGCGCTATGTGAACCCCTGGCCCAAGCCGATTCAAAAGCCGAACCCGCCGATCTGGCTGGCCGGTGGCGGCTCGATCGAGACGTGGAAATTCGCGACCGACAACAACTATACCTATAACTATCTCAGCTTCACCGGCTATAAATTCGCCAAGGCGCTGATGGATGGGTATTGGGAACAGGTTGCCAAGGCCGGTCTGGATGACAACCCGTATCGCGCCGGTTTTGCCCAGATCGTTCTGGTCGCCGACACGGACGAAGAAGCCAAGAAGCTGTATTTCAAACATGTGCAGAACTTCTTTGCCAAGGGTCTGCATGTGCCGCCCTATATCGGTGGCGCACCGGGTTTCATGAGCGCCGAAAGCGTCAAGTTCAACATGAAGCACCGCGCCCCGCCGCGCGACCCGTATGAGCAGACATGGGAAGACTTCCGCGCCGACAAGCGGATCATCGCGGGTTCGCCCGAAACGGTGATCGCGGAAATGACCGAAGCCGCTGAATCGCTGCGGGTTGGCCACTTCATGCTGTTGATGCAGTTGCAGTCGATGGATACCGCGCTGACCAAATACAACACCAAGATGTATGCAGAGCGCGTGATGCCATATATCCGCGATTACTGGGACAAGCAGGGATACAAAGACCATTGGTGGCCGACAGGCGCGACGCAAAAGCCGCGCGTCAAACTGGCCGCCGAGCAGAAGGAGCCGGCAGAATGAACATCGCAGTCAATACCGTTGAATTCGGCCGTGGCTTTGTGCCCAACCCCGTCAAGATCAAGGGCGAGGGCAGCCCCGTCGTGTTCATGCACAGCTTTCTGGGCCAGGAATGGAACGGGATGCTGGATGATCTGGCCAAAACCCACAAGGTCATCGCGCCCGCCCATCCCGGCAGCGTCATGATCGAAAGCATGCCCAGCTTTTCCGACCTGAAACAGCTGGGCAGCTTCTGGGATCTGGTTCTGTATTACGATGACCTGTTCGATTCACTCGGGCTGGAAAACTTCGACCTGATCGGCCACAGCTTTGGCGGAATGGTGGCGGCGGAATATGCCGCGACATTTTCCAAGCGCGTGAACAAGCTGGTGCTGATTGATGCGATGGGGCTGTGGGATGACGCAAACCCGGTTGCCGATCACTATCTGACATCGGACGACAGCCGCAAGAAGCTGATGTATCACGATCTGAAACATCCCGAAGTGGTCAAGCGCCTGACCGATCCGACCGACCCTGAAGGTGCGCGCGATGCCTATATCGGCCGTTTCCTTGGGCTGGGCAGCAGTGCGCATTTCATCCATCCGATTCCGGAACGCGGCCTGAACAAGCGCCTGCACCGGATCCGGGCAAAGACGCTGGTGGTTTGGGGCAAGAACGACACCCTGACCCCGCCCTTCTATGCGGATGCGTTCAAATCGAAGATCGCGGGCGCCAAGGTCGAGATGATCGCCGATGCGGGCCACACGCCCTATGTCGAGCAGCGCGAAAAGGTCAGCGCGGTCGTCGGCGGCTTTTTGGGCTGAGCAAGAACCATTGCGGCGGGCGCCAAACAAGGTGCCCGCTGCCTGTTTGTGGGGGGAGGCGCGGATGAGCAAGATATTCGGGGTTCCGGCCCAGAACGGATATGTCGTCGAAGATATTGACCAGGCGATCGACCATTGGGTGAAGGTTCTGGGGGTTGGTCCCTTTTTCAAGCGCGCCCATGCCAAGCTGTCGGATTATCAGTTCAACGGGGTGGCTTGCGCCCCGGATCTGTCCATCGCCATCGGATATTGCGGAAATTTTCAGATCGAATTGATCCAGCAGCACAATGATGCGCCATCCCATTACAAGGATTTCATCGACCGTTACGGATATGGCTTGCATCACATCCTGTGTGTGACGCCGGGCCTGTCGCTGAAAGATAACCTGGCAAGGCTGGCCGAGCTTGGATATGTCCCCGCCTCAAGCGGCAAGATATCGGGTGGCGGAAATTTCGCCTATTTCGCACGGATACGATTCCAGGCACGGTGATCGAAATCGGCGATGGCAGCCCCGAGGTGCGCGAGATATTCGCCGCAATCCATCAGGCATCTGTCGACTGGGATGGCAGTGACCCGGTGCGCGAATTGCCGCTGGGTGGCTGATGGCACATATGCCACATTGCGTGGCGGCGCGGCGCGGGGCATCCTGAAAAGGAAAGGTGCAGCCCTTGAGGACCATTGGCAAATGTCGCACGCAGAATGGAGTATGAACATATCATGGCCCCGATCTGTGACGACCAGATACCAAGGTTTCCAAGGCGCAATTAAAGTTCTTGATGCCTGACGCCGTCCTGGGCGTCAGGCGCTGGATTACCAAACTGACCAATGCGGGAGGATACGCATATGACACTGGATATCGTTTCATCGCGGGAAAGCATTCTTGCCAACTCGCCCAAGCAACTTCTGATCGATGGAAAATGGGTTCCGGCCAAGTCCGGCAAGACATTTCAGACGATCAACCCGGCCAATGGCAAGGTTCTGGCCGACATCGCCTATGGCGACAAGGAAGACATCGATCTGGCCGTTGCCGCCGCGCGCCGCGCGTTTGAAGGGGACTGGTCGAAAGTATCGCCGTTTGACCGGCAGGCCATTTTGCTGCGTCTGGCCGATCTGGTCGACAAGCATTTCGACGAAATCGCCTATCTGGACACGATGGATATGGGGGGACCGCTGTCGCGCACCATTTTGGGGCGGCGGCGTGCGGTTGGGTTGCTGCGCTATTACGCCGGTCTGGCCACGTCGATGCATGGGCTGACGATCCCGAACTCGGCCCCCGGCAACCCGCTGACCTATACGCTGCGCGAACCTGTGGGCGTGGTCGGTGCGATCAACCCGTGGAACGGCCCCTTTGGGCTGAGCGTGTGGAAATTGGCCCCGGCGATTGCCACCGGCTGTACCGTCGTTCTGAAGCCTGCCGAACAGGCACCGCTGTCGCCGCTGTTCCTGGGGCAGCTTTGCCTTGACGCAGGCGTGCCGCCGGGTGTTGTGAACGTCGTTCCTGGCACGCCTTCGGCCGGTGCGGCGCTGGCGGCGCATCCCGATGTCAACAAGATCGCTTTTACCGGTTCGACCGAAGTTGGCCAGAAGATCATCCAGGCATCGGCCGGCAATTTGAAGCGGCTGTCGCTGGAGCTTGGTGGCAAATCCCCCAACATCGTCTTTGCCGATGCCGATCTGGACAAGGCCGTGCCGGGCGCCGCGATGGCGGTTTATTCCAATTCGGGCCAGATCTGCAGCGCAGGCACGCGTCTGTTCATCGAAGAAGCGGTATACGACGAATTCGTCGAAAAGGTTGCCAATTTCACCAAGACGCTGCGTGTGGGCGATCCGCTGGACCCGGAAACCCAGCTTGGTCCGCTTGTGTCGTCCGAACAGTTTGATCGGGTGACCGGCTATCTGGCGCTGGGCAAGGAACAGGGTGCCAATGTAGCCGTGGGGGGGGAAGCCTATGCAGACGGCCCCAATTCCCAAGGTTACTTCGTCAAGCCGACCCTGTTCAGCAACGTCAAGGATGACATGCGGATCGCCAAGGAAGAAATCTTTGGGCCGGTCATTTCCGCGCTGCCCTTCAATGATATCGAGGACGTGCTGCGCCGCGCCAACAGCACCGAATACGGTCTGGGCAGCGGCGTGTGGACGCGCGACATCAACAAGGCGCAGTATATCTCGCGGGGGCTCAAGGCCGGGTCGGTCTGGGTGAACTGCTATCAGTTGATGGATCCCGCTGTGCCATTCGGTGGTTACAAGATGAGCGGCTATGGCCGCGAATCCGGGATGGAGCATCTGGAGGAGTTCATGGAAACCAAATCCGTCTGGATCGCCTGATTACAGCCGGGGCCCCGCCGCAATGCAGGGCCCCGCATCATTAGCCAAAAGTATCTGAATGCGACTGTTGCCCGGTGCCGGGCCGCAGCGTGATTTTCTGACAGGAAAGGGAGAGAGAATGCAACTGAAGGACAAGCGTGTCATCATCACCGCCGCCGCCTCGGGCATGGGGCGCGCCGGGGTAGAGCTGTTCGCCAAAGAGGGTGCTTTTGTCGTCGCCGTTGACCGCGACGGCGATGGTCTGGCCTCGCTGGCCAAGGATGTGCGCGCCGCGGGCGGCAAGGTTGAAACGATCACCGCCGATCTGCTGGATACCGATGTCTGTCGCGATGTGGTGAACAAATCGGCCGAAATCATGGGTGGGCTTGACGTGCTGTGGGCCCATGCCGGCCTGCCGGGCAAGCGCGAGATCGAAGATCTGGATCTGGATGCCTATGAGCGCACGATGAACCTGAACGTGCGCACCGGTCTGGTGATGACAAGTGCCGCCATCCCGCACCTGCGCAAGACCAAAGGATCAATACTGTTCACGGCGTCGATCGCCGGTCTGAAAGGCGCATCGGTCAGCCCGATCTATTCGGCGGCGAAATTCGCGGTGATCGGCATGGGGCGGTCCTTGTCCAGCCGGTATGCGCCTGAAGGCATTCGCGTCAATGTGGTTTGCCCCGGCCCGGTGGAAACGCCGATGCTGCCGCAGTTCATGGACCCCGATGCCGATCCCGAACTGGCCAAGCAGGCGCTGCAGCGCACCCGCAATGCTGTGCCTTTGGGCCGCGTGGGCCGACCCGAGGAAATCGCCGCCGCCGCGCTGTGGCTGTCATCGGACGCGGCGTCGTTTGTGACTGGCGTTGCCTTGCCCGTGGATGGTGGAACCATCGCCTGACCTCGTTTGGCGCCCCGGTGATTTCGGGGCGCCGACCTGATGCTCGGCTTTGAGGGGGCGTGATGACCGCCCATCATTTTCGCGCGCAAGAAAATTTCATCAAACCTGGCATTATTGTCGGAATCGACTTGTTCCCCGTCACGCAGATGGGGATAACTGACCCCAGAAAAGGGCGGCAAACCAGCCTGTTTCGTTCTTTTTCGAAGGGGCTGGGCGGTTGCCTGTGGCACAAGCAGTGCCGGTATGGTCAATGCCGGCGTGCTGCATTTCAAGGAGCGGACGATGTTCAATGCGAGTATGAAATTCGATCTGGGCGAAGACGTGAACGCGCTGCGCGACATGGTGCATCGCTGGGCGCAGGAACGGGTGAAACCGCTTGCCGCTGAAACCGACGCCAAGAATGAATTTCCTGCAGAACTGTGGCGCGAAATGGGGGATCTGGGCCTGCTGGGCATTACTGTGCCCGAAGAAGATGGCGGCGCGGGCATGAGCTATCTTGCGCATACGATTGCGGTGGAAGAAATGGCGCGGGCCTCGGCCTCGATCGCGCTGTCGTATGGGGCGCATTCCAACCTGTGCGTGAACCAGATCAAGCTGAACGCAACGCCCGAGCAGAAGGCGAAATATCTGCCCAAGCTGATCAGCGGCGAACATGTCGGCGCGCTGGCCATGTCCGAGGCGGGTGCCGGTTCGGATGTCGTCGGTATGAAGCTGCGGGCGGAAAAGAAGAATGGTTATTACAAGCTGAACGGCACCAAGTTCTGGATCACCAACGGGCCGGATGCCGATACGCTGGTCGTCTATGCCAAGACCGACCCTGAAGCCGGATCGAAAGGGATCACTGCCTTCATCGTGGAAAAAACCATGAAGGGTTTCAGCACATCGCCGCATTTCGACAAGCTGGGCATGCGCGGATCGAACACGGCCGAGCTGATCTTTGAAGATGTCGAAGTGCCGTTCGAAAACGTTCTGGGCCAGGAAGGCAAAGGCGTGCGCGTGCTGATGTCGGGGCTGGATTACGAACGGGTCGTGCTGTCTGGCATCGGCACCGGCATCATGGCCGCCTGTCTGGACGAAATCATGCCCTATATAGCCGAGCGCAAACAGTTCGGCCAGCCGATCGGAAGCTTTCAGCTGATGCAGGGCAAGATCGCCGATATGTATACCAAGATGAATTCGGCCCGCGCCTATACCTATGAGGTCGCGCGGTCTTGTGACCGGGGTCAGGTCACGCGGCAGGATGCGGCGGCCTGTGTATTGTATGCCTCCGAGGAAGCCATGGTTGTGGCGCATCAGGCGGTGCAGGCCATGGGTGGGGCAGGGTTCATGAATGAAACCCCCGTCAGCCGTCTGTTCCGCGATGCCAAGCTGATGGAGATCGGCGCAGGCACATCGGAAATCCGCCGTATGTTGATTGGGCGCGAATTGATGGGGGCGATGCAGTAATGGCCGTTCTGAAATCCCAGATTTCCCCCCGGTCCGATGCCTTTGCCGCCAATGTGAAGGCGCATCTGGCGGCGATGGCCCCGGTGCAAGAGGCCGCCCAGGCGTCACTGACCGGTGGCGATCAGAAATCGCGCGACCGCCATTTATCGCGTGGCAAGATCCTGCCGCGGGAACGGGTCGAGCGGCTGCTTGATCCCGGTTCGCCGTTTCTAGAGGTGGGCATGTTCGCGGCCCATGGTCTGTATGGCAATCAGGTGCCGGCGGCCGGTGCCATTGCCGGGGTGGGCCGGGTTGCCGGGCGCGAAGTGATGATTGTGTGCAATGATGCCACTGTCAAAGGCGGCACCTATTATCCGGTGACGGTCAAGAAGCACCTGCGCGCGCAGGAAATCGCCGAACAGAACGGGCTGCCCTGCGTCTATCTGGTGGATAGCGGCGGCGCCAACCTGCCCAATCAGGATGAGGTTTTTCCCGACCGCGACCATTTCGGGCGCATCTTTTTCAATCAGGCCAATATGTCGGCCAAGGGCATTCCGCAGATCGCCGTGGTGATGGGGTCGTGCACCGCCGGGGGCGCCTATGTGCCTGCGATGTCGGATGTCACCATCATCGTGCGTGACCAGGGCACGATCTTTCTGGCTGGCCCGCCACTGGTCAAGGCCGCCACGGGCGAGGTGGTGACGGCCGAAGATCTGGGCGGCGGTGATGTGCATACGCGCCTGTCGGGTGTGGCCGATTATCTGGCCGACAATGACGCGCATGCGCTGGCACTGGCCCGTCAGGCGGTGGCCAATCTGAACCGGCCCAAGACGAATTACCTGGACCTGCAACCGGTCGAAGAACCGCTTTATGACCCGGATGAAATTCTGGGCGTTGTGCCCGCCGACCTGAAAACCCCCTATGACATTCGCGAAGTGATCGCACGAACCGTGGACGGGTCGCGGTTTGATGAATTCAAGGCGCGCTATGGCACCACGCTGGTCTGTGGTTTTGCCCATATCATGGGAATGCCGGTGGGCATCATCGCCAATAACGGCGTGCTGTTTTCGGAATCCGCCGTGAAGGGCGCGCATTTCGTAGAATTGTGTTCACAGCGCAAGATCCCGCTGGTGTTCCTGCAGAACATCACGGGGTTCATGGTCGGGCAGAAATACGAATCCGGCGGGATTGCCAAGGATGGCGCCAAGCTGGTGACAGCCGTATCCACCACATCGGTGCCCAAGATCACCATGCTGGTGGGCGGGTCGTTTGGCGCGGGCAATTACGGGATGTGCGGTCGGGCGTTTTCGCCACGTTTCCTGTGGACATGGCCCAACAGCCGGATTTCGGTCATGGGCGGCGAACAGGCGGCGGGCGTTCTGGCCACGGTGCGCCGCGCCACGATCGAACGCGCAGGCCAAAGCTGGAGCGCCGAGGCCGAAGCCGAATTCAAGGCCCCGACCATCAAGATGTTCGAGGAACAGTCGCATCCGCTCTATGCCTCGGCCCGGTTGTGGGACGATGGCATTGTCGATCCGCGCAAGACACGTCAGGTGCTGGCGCTCAGCCTGTCGGCGGCACTGAACGCGCCGGTGGAAGAGACACGCTTTGGCGTGTTCCGGATGTAAGGGGGCTGACTATGTTCAAGAAAATTCTGATCGCCAATCGCGGCGAAATCGCCTGCCGCGTCATCGCGACGGCCCGTCGTCTGGGGATTCAGACGGTGGCGGTTTATTCCGATGCCGATGCGCTGTCCAAACATGTGGCCCTGGCCGATGAGGCCGTGCATATTGGCCCGGCCCCGGTGGCCGAAAGCTATCTGAGGGGCGATGTCATCATCGCGGCGGCCAAGGCGACCGGCGCGCAGGCGATCCATCCCGGTTATGGCTTTCTGTCGGAAAATCCCGGTTTCGTGGATGCGGTCGTGGCGGCCGGGCTGGTCTTTATAGGCCCGACTTCTGGCGCGATCCGTGCCATGGGGCTGAAAGACGCGGCCAAGGCCTTGATGGAAAAGGCCGGCGTGCCGGTCGTGCCCGGCTATCACGGCGACAACCAGAATCCCGATTTTCTGGCCGGAGAGGCCGACGCCATCGGATACCCCGTGCTGATCAAGGCGCGTGCGGGCGGCGGCGGCAAAGGCATGCGGCTGGTCGAAGACCCCAAGGATTTCAAATCGGCACTGGAAGGCGCGCAGCGCGAAGGCCAGTCCAGCTTTGGCGATCCGGCCTGTTTGATCGAAAAATACATCACCAAGCCGCGCCATATCGAAATTCAGGTATTCGGCGACAGCCATGGCAATGCGGTATCGCTGTTTGAACGCGACTGTTCCTTGCAGCGCCGCCATCAAAAGGTGATCGAGGAAGCCCCCGCGCCGGGCATGTCGGACGAAATGCGCGCCGCCATGGGCCGCGCGGCGGTCGAGGCGGCCAAGGCTATCGGTTATCAAGGCGCCGGCACGATCGAATTCATTGTGGACGGGTCCGACGGGCTGCGGGCGGATCGGTTCTGGTTCATGGAAATGAACACCCGTCTGCAGGTGGAACATCCGGTCTCCGAGGCGATAACGGGGCTGGATTTCGTCGAATTGCAGTTGCGTGTGGCGGCGGGCGAACCCCTGCCGTTCAAACAGGACGATCTGAAAATCAACGGCTGGGCGTTCGAGGCCCGCGTTTACGCCGAAGATGTGCCCAAGGGTTTTTTGCCCGCCACGGGCACGCTGGATCATCTGACGTTCCCGCAGGGCGCGGAATTCGGGCGCGGTGCTTTGCGCATCGACAGCGGTGTGCGGCAGGGTGATGTGATCAGCCCGTTCTATGACCCGATGATCGCCAAGGTGATCGTGCATGGCCCCGACCGGGCCGCAGCACTGAACATGCTGGATGCGGCACTGGCGGGCACCCATGTGGCCGGCTCCGTCACCAACCTGGAATTTCTGGGCGCGCTGGCCCGGCATGACGGTTTTGGCCGGGGCGAGGTCGATACCGGCCTGATCGGGCGCGATCTGGACGATCTGATCGCCAGCCCCGCAACGCCCGAAGCGGTGATCGCGCTGGCGGGTATCGGCGCGCTGGGCCTGTTGGACAAACCGGCGGGCAATGACCCCTGGGATGCGCGCAATGGCTGGCGGCACTGGTCGCAGGCCACCCATCATGCGCGACTGGATCAGGGCGAGCATCGGCTGGACCGTCAGGTGCAGGATCTGGGGCAGGGCGTCTTTCATGTCACCGGTGGCGATGCGCCGCTGGATCTGCGCATCAAGGCGCTGGATGGCACGGCGGTTGAACTGACCCTGGGCGACCACACCAGCCGCGCCGACCTTGTAATCACCGGGCAGCGTGTCACCGTTTTCGCGGGCGGTCTGACCTTCGGTTTTGACATCCCCGACGATCTGAACAGTGGCGATGACGGCGGTGCGGGCGGTGACAGCGTGTCGGCGCCGATGCCGGGGCAGGTGACGCTGGTTCATGCCAAGGCGGGGCAGGCCGTGACCCGCGGCGATGCGCTGTTGGTGCTTGAGGCGATGAAGATGGAACACACGCTGTCGGCCCCGCGCGACGGCGTGGTGGCCGAGGTTCTGGTGGCCAAGGGCGATCAGGTGACCGATGGCACGATCCTGCTGAAGCTGGAGATCGCCGATGCCTGACCATGTCACCATCTTCGAAATGGGTCCGCGCGACGGGTTGCAGAACGAAAAGGCGCTGATATCGACCGCCGACAAGATCGCGCTGGTCGATATGCTGTCGGATTGCGGGTTCAGCCGGATCGAGGTGACCAGTTTCGTCAGCCCCAAATGGGTGCCGCAAATGGCCGATGCCGCCGATGTGCTGGCGGGCATCACCCGCCGCACAGGCGTGTCCTATGCCGCGCTGACGCCCAACCTGCGCGGGTTTGAATCCGCGCTGGCCGCGCGCGCCGACGAGGTAGCGATTTTCGGCGCGGCCTCTGAAGGATTCAGCCAGAAGAACATCAACTGTTCGATCCAGGAAAGCCTGGAACGTTTTGCCCCCGTGCTGGCGGCGGCGCAGGCCAGCGGCACGCCGGTGCGCGGCTATGTATCTTGCGTGACCGACTGCCCCTATGATGGGCCGGTGGCCCCGGCGCAGGTGGCCGATGTGGCGGGCAAACTGCTGGCGATGGGCTGCTATGAGATCAGCCTGGGCGATACGATCGGCCATGGCACGCCCGAAACCATCGGCGCGATGCTGGATGCGGTTCTGGCGGTGGTTCCGGCCGATAAGCTGGCCGGACATTACCACGATACCAAGGGCCGCGCGCTGGACAATATCCGCGTCAGTCTGGATCGCGGATTGCGAGTGTTCGATGCGGCGGCGGGCGGTCTGGGCGGCTGCCCCTATGCGCCGGGCGCCAAGGGCAATGTCGCGACCGAGGCTGTGGTGGCAATGCTGGCAGCGGCTGGATATGACACCGGAATTGATCCCGTGCGTCTGGCACGCGCAGCCGAATTTGCGAAATCATTAAGGACAACCGAATGACCAGCTTTGAAACCCTGACCGTAAATATCGACGCGCGCGGGGTGGCCTATGTCGGGCTGAACCGGGCCGACAAGCGCAACGCGCTGTCGCCGCAGATGCTGATTGATCTGTCGGATATGGCGATGACGCTGGGCCGCAGCGACGATATTCGCGCGATTGTGCTGTCGGGCGAGGGGTCAGTCTTTTGTGCGGGCGGCGATCTGAACTGGATGCGCGAACAGATCATGGGCGACCGCACCACGCGGATGCGCGAGGCCCGCAAGCTGGCGATGATGCTGAACACCCTGAACGAGATGCCCAAGCCGTTGATCGGGCGTGTGCATGGGGGTGCCTTTGGTGGTGGCATCGGTATGTGCTGTGTCTGCGACGTGGCCATCGCGCTGGAAGGCACAAAATTCGGCCTGACCGAAACCAAGCTGGGCATTACACCGGCCACGATCAGCCCCTATGTCATGGCGCGGATCGGCGAAGGCCATGCGCGGCGGATCTTCATGTCATCGCGTATTTTCGATGCGCCAGAAGCCAAGGCGCTGGGTATCGTTGCCGATGTGGCATCCGCAGATCAGATCGACGCGGCGATCGAGGCACAGGTTGCGCCCTATCTGGTTGTTGCCCCCAAGGCAGTGGGCGAGGCCAAGGCGCTGGCGCGTCTGCTGGGCCCGCGCATTGATGCGGCGATGATCGACGAAACCATCAGCCGTCTGGCCGATATCTGGGAAGGCGACGAAGCGCGAGAAGGGATCGAGGCCTTTTTGAACAAACGCCCCGCACCCTGGGCGTAATAAGGCTCAGATATCGCATTAGGAATGTGTGGCAAGCCATTGATATTCATGGCTTGCCGCTTTCATTTCAGGGCTTCAATACGACCTTCAGAACACCATCTTCGCGCTTGTCGAACATGCGATAGGCCTCGGTGCCTTCGGAAAGGGACATCCGGTGGGTGATCTGCTGTTCGGGGTGCAGATGACCGGTGCGCACCAGTTCCGTCAGTTCGGGCAGGAAACGCTGCACCGAACAGATGCTGGGGCGGAAGGTCAGCCCCTTGCGGAAGGCATCGACCATCGGGAAATCGTAACGCGGCAGGCCCGCGCCGATCACCGAAACCGTGCTTTGCTGGCCAGCCAGCGCGATCGCCAGATCGGTGGTGGGGGCGATGCCCACCACCTCGACAGTGCAATCCAGCATCCGGCCTTTTGTGGCCTCACGCACGGCCTCGACCGCATTGGCCGGGTCCAGCGGAATCGCGCCCAGCTTGGCGGCCGCGGCGCGGCGTTCGGGGATCAGGTCAATCGCATAGACAACGCTGGCGCCCATAACCATCGCGATTTCCACCGCGTTCAGCCCGATTGGCCCCAGCCCGATGATGCCCACGCTTTTGCCCGGCCCGATATCGGCATTGTAACAGCCGATATGGGCGGTGGGCAGGCTGTCGGTCAGCATCAGGGCCTGGTCCTCGGTGATGCCTTCGGGCACCTTGATGGCGTTGAAATCGGCGGCAGGCACCACGATCGCTTCGGACTGACAGCCTGGCAGGCCACGCCCGATGCCATAAACCCGCACGCCGCCGTTTTCACATTTGTTCACCAGCCCTTCATAGCAGGGGCGGCAGGCGCCGCAGCCGACCGAACCGGGGATCATCACCTTGTCGCCCGCACGCAGGGTGGTCACGGCGCTGCCCACTTCCATCACCTCGCCCACCGCTTCGTGGCCGACGCTGTAACATTCCTCGCTGGCGGGCATATGGCCGTGCAGGATGTGCAGATCGCTGCCGCAGATGCTGCAGCTGGTGATCTTGATCAGCGCGTCGCGCTTGTCCACGGCTTTGGGGTCGGGCAGCGATTCATACCGAATATCGCCCGGTCCGTGATAGGCTAGTCCCTTCATCGTTTTCCTCCGCTTGGGGTATATGCCCCTTTGATTTTGGTGAAGTTTACCGTCAGTCAGGCTGTATGCAACCTGTATTGCGGGGCTGCGACATCGCGGCGGTAATGGGGGAAGTTCATCATGGGTATTTACATATTCCCAAGTTTGAATATATCAGTGTCCGATCGCCAGACGAATTGACCGAAGTCAACACGGCACCCGGTGAAAGCCGCTAGTCTGGCGAAAACATAACGCGCACAGGAGGCTGTCATGCTTCGACTATCCATCGCCCTGATCACATTGCTTGCGGCCCAGGGCGCCGCCGCCGAGATTGTGGAACTGCGGCCATCCCCTGTGACGGTCTGGAAATCGGTTTACGGAGAGGTCGAGCCCCGCGACCTGATCCCGGCGCGCGCGCGCATCAGCGGCACGCTGGTCGCGCTGGATGTCAGCGCGGGTGATCGCGTGCAGGTCGGCCAGCCTATCGCGCGGGTCGAGGATGACAAGCTGGCCTTTCAGATCAACGCGATCGACGCGCAACTGGGGGCGCTGCGCACCCAGTTGGCAACCGCCCGCACCGATCTGGAGCGCGGGCAGTCACTGGATCAACGCGGTGTCATCACCGCGCAGCGTCTGGACCAGTTGAGAACCGCCGTTGATGTTCTGCAAAGCAATATCGAAAGCACCGAGGCCCAGCGCTTTGGCATCGAGCAGCAGATTGCCGAAGGCGCGGTGCTGTCGCCGGTGGCCGGTATCGTCTTGCAGGTGCCCGTTGCGCGCGGATCGGTGATCGGGCCGGGCGAAACCGTGGCGCAGATTGCCGGGGGCGGGGTGTTCTTGCGCCTGGCGCTGCCGGAACGCTATGCCGCCGCGCTGACGGTGGGGGATGAGATCCGCATCGGGGATGGCGCGCAATCCCAAAGCGGCAAGCTGGTCAAGGTCTATCCCCAGATCGCCGGTGGCAGGGTGCTGACAGATGTCGAGGTCGCCGGGCTGGAAGATCGTTTCATCGGGCTGCGGGTGCCGGTGCGCCTGCCAATCGGCGAAACGACCGCGTATCTGGTGCCGCAAGGCGCGCTGTCGCGCCACGGAGGGCTGGATTTCGTGACTGTTGAAACGGCTGGCGTGCCGGTTCAGCGCGTGGTGGTGCCCGGCAACACCCATATGCGCGATGGTGAACAATGGGTTGAAATTCTTTCGGGACTTGCCGAAGGCGACAAGGTGCTGACCAGCCATGACTGAAGATAACAATCCCAAGGCTTTGGGTCTTGCCGGCCGGATCACCCAGGCCTTCATCGCATCGCCGCTGACACCACTGTTCCTGATGGCATCGCTGGCCGTCGGGCTGATCGCGCTGATGTCGCTGCCGCGCGAGGAAGAGCCGCAGATTTCCGTGCCGCTGGTCGATATTCACATACAGGCCGCCGGCCTGAGAGCCGAAGATGCCGTCAAGCTGGTGACCGAACCGATGGAAAACATCGTCAAGGGGATCAGCGGAGTGGAACATGTCTATTCCTCGACCCGCGACGATCAGGCGATGGTCACCGCGCGCTTTACCGTTGGCCTGTCGGCCGATACCGCCATCTTGCGGGTGCGTGACAAGATACTGGCCAATCTGGACCGCATCCCCAAGGGCATTCCGCAGCCGCTGGTGGTCGGGCGCGGCATCAATGACGTGGCCATCGTCACGCTGACCCTTACGCCCGCCCAAGGGCAGGAAGGCGTCACCAGCGCCGATCTGACGCGCGTCGCCCGCGAGGTGGAGGTGCAACTGACCCGGATCGAGGATGTGGGCCTGACCTATCTGGTGGGGGCGACATCTGACGCGCTGCGCATCGCGCCCGATCCTGAAAAGCTGGCGCTTTATGGCGTGACGTTGCAGCAGCTGGCCGGCAAGGTCGAAGGGGCCAATTCGTCGGCCCCGGCGGGATTGATCCGCAAGGATGGCGGGCAGATCGGGCTGGTTCTGGGGCAGACGCTGAAAACCCCCGAAGAGATCGGCCTGCTGGAGGTCACCACCCGCGACGGGCGCACCGTCTATGTCAGGGATCTGGCCGAGATCAGTTTTGTCTCGGGCATGGAGGAATATCATGTCGCCAGCCTGCACCGCACGGATGATGGCGCGATTGAGCGCAGCCCGGCGGTGACGCTGGCGCTGGCCAAGCGGGCCGGGGCGAATGCCGTCGTGGTCGCCGAACAGATCCTGCATCAGGTCGAGGCGATGCAGGGGCGGGTGATCCCCGACAGTATCGATGTGGAAGTGACACGCGATTACGGTGAAACAGCCGCCGAAAAGGCCAATGAACTGCTGTTCCATCTGGGCCTGGCGACAATCTCGATCGTCGCGCTGGTGCTGTTCGCCATCGGTTGGCGCGAGGCCATCGTGGTGGCTGTGGTCATCCCTGTTACCATTCTGCTGACGCTGTTTGCCGCCTATATCATGGGTTATACGCTGAACCGGGTGTCGCTGTTCGCGTTGATCTTCTCGATCGGTATTCTGGTCGATGACGCCATCGTGGTGATTGAAAACATCGCCCGGCACTGGGCGCTGGATCCGCGCAAATCGCGGCTGCGCGCTGCCGTGGCAGCGGTGGCAGAGGTGGGTAACCCCACCATCGTGGCCACACTGACCGTGGTGGTGGCATTGTTGCCGATGCTGTTCGTCTCAGGGCTGATGGGTCCCTATATGAGCCCGATTCCGGCCAATGCCTCGGCGGCGATGATCTTTTCATTCTTTGTCGCGGTGACGATCACGCCCTGGCTGATGCTCAAGGTCGCCGGGCGCGCTGACATGTCGGCGCATGGCGACGAAGATGCATTCGGCGGGCACAGGCATTTCAGCCCGCTGGGCCGGTTCTATGCGCGCATTGCCCGCCCGATCCTGCGCAGCAAGAAGGTTTCGTGGATATTCCTGCTGGCGACGGTGTTTCTGTCTTTCGGTTCACTGGGCGCGCTTTACACCAAGGATGTCACCGTCAAGCTGCTGCCCTTCGACAACAAGTCGGAACTGGCCGTGGTGATCGACATGCCCGAAGGCACATCGGTCGAGGCCACCGATGCCGTGGCGCAGGATGCCGCCCGCATCGCCATGCAACTGCCCGAGGTGCATTCGGCCCAGACCTTTTCCGGCACCGCCGCCCCGTTCAATTTCAACGGGCTGGTGCGGCATTATTTTCTGCGGCAGACGCCCGAAGTGGGCGAGGTGCAGCTGAACCTGGCGCATAAGGCCGAGCGCGAGCGCGCCAGCCATGACATCGCGCTGGAACTGCGCGGGATGCTGGCCGATCTGACGCTTCCGCCGGGCGCCAGCATAAAGGTGGTCGAACCGCCGCCGGGGCCGCCGGTGATCGCCACCTTGCTGGCCGAAATCTATGGTCCCGATGCCGAAACCCGGCGCGCGGTCGCCACCCAGGTGCGCGCGGCTTTTGCCGCTGTGCCCTTCGTGGTGGATATCGACGACAGTTTCGGGATGCAGCCCGACCGGTTGCGCGTCGAGATGAGTGCCAGCGATCTGGATTTCTATCGGGTGCAGGAAGCCGATGCCCTGCAGACGCTGCAATTGCTGAACGGCGAAACCACGGTCGGCTATTCGCATCGCGGCGAGGGGCGACCCCCGATCCCGATCGTGCTGGCCCGTGACAAGGCCGACAAGGTGATGGATGAACGCACGCTGTCCACGCCTGTTCCGGCCAATGCCTTGCCGGGCGGGCGCGGTGTGGTCGAATTGGGCGATGTCATCCGATTACAGCAGGAGCCGGCCAGTTTCCCGATCTTCCGCCATAATGGCCGCCCGGCCGAGATGGTCACGGCCGAACTGGCCGGCACGTTCGAGGCCCCGCTGTATGGTATGATCGCTGTGCAGGAACAGATCGACGCGATGGATTGGGGTGATCTGCCCAAACCGCGCATCAGCCTGCATGGCCAGCCCATCGACGATGCAGAATCGGTGCTGCTGTGGGATGGCGAATGGGAGGTCACATGGGTGACATTCCGCGACATGGGGGCGGCCTTTGGTGTGGCGTTGCTGGGGATCTATATTCTGGTGGTCGCGCAGTTTGGCAGCTTCCGACTGCCGCTGGTGATCCTGACGCCGGTTCCGCTGACCTTTCTGGGCATCATGTTGGGGCATTGGCTGTTGGGGGCGCCGTTTTCTGCCACCTCGATGATCGGGTTCATCGCGCTGGCGGGGATAATCGTGCGCAATTCGATACTGCTTGTCGATTTCATCCGGCATGCAGATCCCGATGGCAAGGTCACTGTCGATATCCTGATCGAAGCAGGGGCTACCCGGTTCAAGCCGATCCTGCTGACGGCGATTGCCGCCATGATCGGTGCGGTGGTGATCCTGGCCGACCCGATCTTTCAGGGGCTGGCGATTTCGCTGTTGTTCGGTCTGGCGTCGTCCACCGCGCTGACGGTTCTGGTGATCCCGGCGATCTATCGGATTTTCAAGACCTGAGCCCGCCCGGTGTCACCGGGAATGCCAAGTTCCATGCCGGCCCGAAAATTCCTTCTTTCGGGCCGGTCTTTTTTTGCCCATACATAGGTCAGCGATCTATTTTTGCATCCGGGTTGTGCGATGATACGCCATGCCGGGACGCGCGCGCGCCGAGGGGAGGGCAAGCATGAATCCGACGACAGTTCTTATCGAGATTGACGAAGGGGTGGCGCATATAGTGCTGAACCGCCCCGAAAAGCGAAATGCGATGTCGCGAGCGTTCTGGGCGGAACTGCCGCAGGTGGTTCGCCAGATTGACGATCAGTCATTGGCGCGGGTGATCGTGATTTCCTCGACCGGGTCCTATTTCAGCAGCGGAATTGACACATCCATGTTCGGCACGGCCGGGATCGGCAGTGATCCGCTTGCAGCGCGCTTGGCCCGATATGAGGATATCAAAACGTTGCAGCAGACATTCACCGCGCTGGAAAACTGTCGCGTACCGGTGATTGCGGCAATACAGGGCGGCTGTCTGGGAGGTGGTGTCGATCTGGTCAGCGCCTGCTGCATTCGGTTGGCAGCGGCGGACGCGTTTTTTTCGGTGTTTGAAATCAATGTGGGCCTGCCGCCCGATACCGGGTCGATCCCGCGCCTGTTGCGGCTGTTGCCCGAAGGGATTGTGCGCGAACTGGCCTATAGCGGGCGCAAGATGGATGCCGCCGAGGCGCAACAGCGGGGGTTCGTCAATCAGGTCTATGCCGATCATGCCGAATTATTGGACGAAGCGATGAAGCTGGCGCGGCAGATCGCGGCGAAGGCCCCGATCGCGGTTCACGCAGCCAAGCATCTGATCACCTATGGCCGCGATCACAGCACCGAAGATACGCTGACACAAGTGGCGCTGTGGGTCGGGGGGATTGTGCCCAGCGAACAGATTCTGGAGGCCGCCCGCGCGAACAAGGAAAAACGTCCCGCCCTGTTCGCAGACCTGCCCAGGCGCGACGGATAACCGTCATCAAAACGAGATCGGCCAGCTGGATCCGGCCGCCGCAAGATATTCATGGTGGAGAAAGACGATGTCGCAATTCAAAACCCCGTTTCCCGCAGTCAGTTCCGCGCCGCAAAGGCCAGCCTATATCATGGCATCGACGGGAGAAACCGTTACCTATCAACAACTTGAAGATCTGTCGAACCAGGGCGCGCATCTGTTGCGCGAAATGGGTCTGAAGCCGGGTGACCATGTTGCCATGCTTCTGGAAAACCACGCGCGTTTTCTTGTGGTCTATTGGGCCGCGATGCGGTCGGGGATGTATGTCACACCGGTCAGCACCCATCTGAGCGCGCCAGAGGCGGCCTATATCATAAATGATTGCGGGGCACGTGTGCTGATAAGTTCAGGCGCGATGAAACGCATCGCCGTTGACCTGCCGGCCCTGACACCGAGTGTGGAACATTACCTGACAGTCGATGCGCCAATGCCAGGCTTCGACAACTGGATGACCCGGATCGAACCGCAGCCCAAGACGCCGATCGCCGATCAGGTGGCGGGGCAACATATGTTCTATTCTTCAGGCACGACCGGCAAGCCCAAGGGGATCAAGACCGACTTTGCCAATGCCGAGGTCGATTCAATCCTGCCGCTGGCCAAATCATTTTCCAAACGCTTCGGATTTGATGGCGATACCGTCTATCTGTCTCCGGCGCCGCTGTATCATGCCGGTCCGCTGGGCTATTGCTCTCAGGTCTTTCGCGCGGGCGGCACGATTGTGGTCGTGGGCCGCTTCGACCCCGAGGATTTCCTGCAATTCGTTGAAAAATACAGGATCACCCATACGCAGGTGGTTCCGACTATGTTCGTCAGGATGCTGAAACTGCCGCAGGATATTCGCGAGAAGTATTACACTTCGTCGATGAAAGTGGCCATTCATGCGGCCGCACCTTGCCCGGTCGCGGTCAAGGAACAGATGATGGAATGGTGGGGGCCGGTTCTGTACGAATATTATGGCGGATCGGAAGGCAACGGCATGACGATCATCAACCCCGATGAATGGATGCAGAACAAGGGTTCGGTCGGCCGGCCGATCATGGGCGAGCTGAAGATTCTGGGCGAAGAGGGCGAAGAGCTGGCACCGGGCGAAACCGGTTATGTCTATTTCGCCAATACGCGGACCTTCCAGTATCACAACGACCCCGACAAGACGCGCGAAGCCATCAATGACAAGGGTTGGTCGACGCTGGGCGATGTCGGTTACGTCAATGACGGGGGCTATCTGTTCCTGACGGACCGCAAGTCATACATGATCATTTCGGGTGGGGTGAATATCTATCCGCAAGAGGCCGAAAATGTGCTGACGATGCACCCCAAGGTCTTCGATGTCGCGGTGCTGGGGGTTCCGAATCCGGACTTTGGCGAAGAGGTGAAGGCCGTGGTTCAACCGGTAAACTGGGAAGATGCCGGCCCCGCGCTGGAGGCCGAACTGATCGAATATTGCCGGTCGCAGATTGCTGCGATCAAATGCCCGCGCTCGGTCGATTTCGACGCCAACCTGCCGCGTCAGGACAATGGCAAGCTTCTCAAGCGACTGCTGCGCGACCGGTATTGGAAAGGCCCAAGCAAGATCGCCGGATAGGGGATTGACCGCCTTGCAGCGCCCCGGTGTCGTGGGCCGCTGCGGGCGTTTGCGTATTAATCAGCGCATTCCCATGCGAATGGCGCCATCCAGGCGGATATGTTCGCCATTCACATAGGTGTTGCGACACAGTTCCAGCGCCATCGTTGCGAATTCATCCGGCTTGCCCAGACGCTGGGGGAACGGCACGGCGGCCGACAGGGCCTCAAGCACCTTTGGCGATGCGTTCTGCATCAGCGGTGTCGCGAAGATGCCGGGCAGGATCGTGTTCACCCGCACGCCGTCGCGCGCCAGATCGCGGGCGATGGGCAGGGTCATGCCGACGATCCCGGCCTTCGACGCCGAATAGCCTGCCTGGCCCATCTGTCCGTCGATGGCCGCCACCGAGGCTGTGTTGACAATGGCGCCGCGTTCGCCATCTTCCAGCGGGTCCAGCGTCAGCATGCCTGCGGCCGACATCGCGATGCAGCGAAAGGTGCCCAGCAGGTTGATCTGGATGATCCGGTTGAATTCGGCCAGCGGGTAGTGGGTGATTTCACCGGTTTCCTTCGACCGGCTGGCGGTCTTGATCGACTTGCCGGTGCCCGCGCAGTTGATCAGGATCCGTTCTTGCCCATGGGCGGCGCGTGCCTTGGCAAAACCCGCGGCAACGCTTTCATCCGATGTTACATCGACATGGCAGAAGACACCGCCGATATCGGCGGCGACGGCTTCGCCTTTTTCGGTGTTCAGGTCGAACAGGGCGACCTTGGCGCCCGCGGCGGCCAGCGCGCGGGCCGTGGCCCCGCCCAGACCCGATGCGCCGCCTGTTACAACTGCGCATGCTCCGGCAATTTTCATTTCATTCTCCGATTTGTCATGGGCGATTTTCGGGATGCGATCTGGCCCGGGGGCGTCAGATACGCTCGATGATGATTGCGGGCGCCATGCCGCCTGCGGCACACATGGTGGCCATTCCGACCGTCAGATCGCGGCGTTCCATCTCATCCAGCAAGGTGCCCAGGATGATCGCGCCGGTCGCCCCGATGGGGTGCCCAAGCGCCATGGCGCCGCCATTGACGTTGACGATGGCCGGGTCGATATCCAGATCGCGCATGAATTTCAGCGGCACCACGGCAAATGCCTCGTTGATCTCGAACAGTTCGATATCCGACAGGGTCATGCCCGCGCGTTTCAGCACCTTTTGCGCAGCGGGGCCGGGGGCGTTCAGCATCAGTTCCGGGCTGTCGCCGATATGGGCCATGGCGCGGATGCGGGCGCGGGGCTTCCAGCCCTGTGCGCGCGCATAATCTGGCGAGGCCAGCAACAGCGCCGCCGCCCCGTCAACCACCCCGGACGAATTGCCGGCATGATGGATGTGGTTGATTTCCAGACCCGGATAGATGCCCTGAATATCCTTCTTGAAGGTATTGCCATCCTCGTCGATCGGGCGATCCCAGAAGCCTGCAAATGACGGTTTCAGCCCGGCCAGGCTTTCCATCGTCGTGTTGGGGCGCGGGAATTCTTCGGTGGCCAGGGCCAGCGTTCCGTCGTCATGATAGACGGGAACCAGGCTGTTGTCGAAATGACCGGCCTTGATCGCGGCATCGGCGCGGCGCTGGCTTTCGACGGCGAGGGCGTCGGCCTCTTCGCGGGTGATACCTTCCAGCGTGGCGATCACATCGGCGCAGACACCCTGATGGATCTGGGGATGCAGCCGGCGCAGGTGTTTGTTGCCCTTGTCGAAGAAGGGAAAGGGGTTATCCAGCGTCGCGACATGCGACATCGATTCCACGCCGCCGGCGACGATCAGATCGTCCATGCCCGCCATGATGCTGGTCGCGGCAAAATTGACAGATGTCATCCCCGAGCCGCAGAACCGGTCCAGCGTGACGCCGGGGGCGCGCACATCCCATTCGGCATCAAGGGCCGCCATGCGCGCGATACAGGCGCCCTGTTTTCCGCGCTGCGATCCGCATCCCGCAATCACATCGTCAATCTCGGCGGTATTCACGCCGTTACGGTCCGACAGTGCCTTGAATACCGTCGACAATATGCGCTGAGGGTGAACATTGCTGAGCGCGCCTTTGTCCACTTTGCCAATGCCGCGCGGTGTTCGTGCGGCGTCGATGATCCAGGCTTCTGTCATGGTTGTTTCTCCTGTTTGGGTGCCGGGGTGGCTGGCATTTATCCGGCTATGCAGCAATCGGGGCGTCGCGTTGGGGTGCGAACCGGGGCGGATTGGTGTGCACGCGTTTCGCGGGGTGCTGTCGGCGCATGTTCATCCTCCCTTCGATATCTTACCGTGCGATATGCTTTTATCGAACACCACACTAATTTGACAGGAAAAAATTAGTCAATCGATTAATTAACTCTTGCGACGTCATCAGGCGCTGCTAGCATGGGGGCAGGAGGGGCGTGAAAATGCAACCGGCACAGAATACGGGCCTGAAACTGGCCACAGACGAGGGCGGAACGGCGGACAAGCTGTTGTCGTCGGTCTGCGATCTGATGATCGAAAAGGAATCGGTCGACGTGTCGCTTGCGGAAATTGCGGCGCGGGCAGGGGTGAATTCGGCGCTGGTCAAGTATCACTTTGGCAATAAGGAAGGACTTTATTTCGCGCTGCTGGCCCGGATCGCGGCGGCGGAAATGGGATCGCTGGATGGTCTGTTGGACATGCCGGTTTCGGCCAGTGCGAAAATGCGGCTGCATATTTCAGGTATCATGAAGACCTATTACCGGTTTCCGTTCATGAATGCGCTGTTTCATTATCTGCGCAATTCGGGAACCACCGATCAGCATCCGGTATCGGATCTGTTTGTGAATCCGCTAGTGGCCTTCTATCGCAAACTGCTGGCGCAGGGGGTTGCCTCGGGTGAATTCCGCGATGTGGATCCGCTGCATTTCTATGCCTTTGTGTTCGGTGCCACGGCCAATCTGTTTTCAGGGCGTCCCATTCTGATGCTGGTGGCTGATGTCGGCCCCGTGACCAAAGAGGAATGTCGCGAATATGCCCGCCTGGTCGAGGCGGGCGTATTCGGTGTGCTGGGCCGCAAGCCTGACTGATTGCGGCCTGCGACGCGCGGTATCCAGCCCGCCTTATCACAGCCCGAGGAGGGGCCCAGAATGCTGAACCTGAATGGTCGGATCGCCTATGACGAAGATCACATGATCTTTCGTGACAGTGTGCGCAAGTTCATCGACCGGAACGTCTTGCCCAACCTGGCCCGCTGGGAACAGGAAGGCATTGTCGATCGCGACTATTGGCTGGAATTCGGGGCTGCCGGTTTTCTGTGCCCGACAGTGCCCGAAGACCTGGGCGGGCTGGGGCTGGATTACCGCTATCATGCGATCGTCAGTGAAGAAATGGCCTATGTCGGCTGCCATGCCGGAACAGCACTGCAATCGGGTGTGGTGGTGGATTATCTGGTCAAATATGGCTCTGATGAACAGAAAAAAATGTGGATCCCCAAGATGATAACGGGTGAGGTTATCACGGCTATCGCGATGACCGAACCCGGGGCCGGATCGGATCTGCAGGGTATCAGGACCACGGCGCGGCGTGACGGGGACCATTATGTGATCAATGGCGCCAAGACCTATATCACCAATGGTCAGCACGCTGATCTGGTGATCGTCGTGGCAAAAACCGACCCCGAGGCAGGCGCCAAGGGCACCAGCCTGATCCTGGTCGAAGGCACGCGCGAGGGTTTTCGGCGCGGCAAGAACCTGGACAAGATCGGCCAGCACGCCGCCGATACGTCAGAGCTGTTCTTCGACGATGTGCGGGTTCCTGTCACCAATTGCCTGGGCGATGAAAACCGCGGCTTCGCCTATCTGATGGGGCAGTTGCCGCAGGAACGGCTGGGCATCGCGGTGGCCGGGCAGGCTGCCGCCCAACGCGCCTATGACGAAGGGATCGCCTTTGCCAAGGATCGCAAGGCCTTTGGCAAGCGGGTGGTCGATTTTCAGAATTCGCGCTTTGTGCTGGCGAATATGGCCGCCAAGCTGCAGGTGGGCTGGGCCCATATCGACTGGGCGATCCTGCGCCATGTGCGGGGCGAATTGACCGCCGCCGAAGGCGCGATGGCCAAGCTGTGGCACACCGAAACCCAGTGGGAAATTCTGGATGCCAGCCTGCAATTGCACGGCGGGGCAGGGTATATGAACGAATACCCGATTGCCCGCATGTGGCGCGATGGGCGGGTGCAGCGCATCTATGGCGGCACCTCGGAAATCATGAAAGAGATTATCGGGCGCGGCCTGTAAGGGGCGATCCGGTCAAGGTATATGCGGTTCTTGACCAAGATCAACGCGTCGCCCATGGCAAGGCCTTAGAACTGCGCCCAAGTCACCGCTGATACGGCGCAGGTTCAGGTTCCGCCCATGACTGTAACACAACGCCAACCACCCACATCGGACGCGGCACATGTCGCACTGCCACAGGGCCATTTCAGCCCGACGACCGGGGTCGACAGACGCCTGCATGCCGCCATTGCGCGGGTCACGCGGGGTCTGTCGCCGGCAGCCATTTCGGTGGCGTGGATCGACTGGGGGTTGCATCTGTTGGCCTCGCCGGAAAAGCAGTCGTTTCTGATGGCGCAGGCGGTGGAAAAATCGGCGCTGTTGCAGACCTGGCTTCGGTCAACCGCATGGTCGCCACAAGCGCGTACCCGGGTGATTGACCCCTTGCCGCAGGACCACCGTTTTGATGCCGAGGCTTGGTCGGGCTGGCCATTCAATGTTTCGGCGCAGGCGTTCCAGCTGACCCAGCAATGGTGGCACCATGCCACGACCGGTGTTCGCGGCGTTGACCCGGCGGATGCGCGCATCGTCGAATTCATGGCCCGTCAGGCGCTGGACATCATGGCGCCAAGCAATTCGGTGCTGACCAATCCCGAGGTTCTGGCGCACACCATTCAGGAAGGCGGGGCCAATCTTATACGCGGCTGGCAGAACTGGCTGGAGGATGTCGCGCGTCATGCCCGGGGCGAACCGCCGGCCGGGGCCGAGGCCTTTCGCATCGGCCACGAGGTCGCGGCGACACCCGGCAAGGTGATCTATCGCAACCGGCTGATCGAACTGATCCAATACGCACCGAGTACCGGCGCGGTGCGCCCCGAACCGATCATGATCGTTCCGGCCTGGATCATGAAGTATTACATCCTTGATCTGTCCACAGAAAATTCGCTGATCCGCTGGCTGGTGGGGCAGGGCTTTACGGTCTTTGCCATCTCGTGGAAAAATCCGACATCCCGGGATCGCGATACCGGGTTTGAAGATTATCACCGGCTGGGCGTCATGGCCGCCATGGATGCGGCCACCGCGATCACCGGCGCCAAGCAGGTGCATGGAATTGGCTATTGTCTGGGCGGCACGCTGCTGTCGATCGCGGCTGCGGCAATGGCCCGTGATGGCGATGACCGGCTGGCAACGCTTTCGTTGTTTGCCGCGCAGACGGATTTCACCGAGGCCGGCGAGATCCGTCTTTTCATCAATGAAAGCCAGGTCGCCTTTCTGGAAGACATGATGGCCGAGCAAGGTTATCTCGACGCCAGCCAGATGGCGGGGGCGTTTCAGATGTTGCGCTCGAACGATCTTATCTGGTCAAGGATGGTGCGCGAATATCTGATGGGGCAGCGAACCCCTGTCACTGATCTGATGGCATGGAACGCCGACCCCACCCGCATGCCCGCGCGTATGCATTCGGAATATCTGCGCCAGCTTTTTCTCAACAATGATTTTGCCGAGGGGCGGATGAAGGTGGGCGGGTCGGTTGTGGCGGTGTCGGATATACGCGCCCCTGTCTTTGCCGTGGGCACCGAATGGGACCATGTCGCGCCGTGGCGTTCGGTCTACAAGCTGCATATGCTGGCCGATACCGATATTACCTTCGTGCTGACCAATGGCGGGCATAATGCAGGCATCGTCTCGGAACCCGGCCATCCGCATCGCCATTACCGGATAGCCACCCGCCACGAACGTGCCCCCTTCACGGAGCCAGATCGCTGGATGGATGAAACGCCGGTTCAGGACGGGTCTTGGTGGCCCGCCTTTGCCAAATGGCTGGGGGCGCATTCGGGCGATCCGGTGCCGCCTCCGCCGATGGGGGCGGCGAAGATGGGTTATAAGGTGCTGTGCGACGCGCCTGGCAGCTATGTCACCCGGACGTGAACAGGTGCCGCCACAGGCCTTGATCTGAATCATTGCTTGCGGTGCTATTGTGTTTCAGCCTTTTGGGCAAATGACAGCGTGGCTTTCATGACCCAGACCCCAGCGACTTGCGGAACCGTCATTGCCGTGCGTGGCCCGGTTGTCGATGTCCGTTTTGACGGCGGTTTGCCCGCCATTGGAACAGTTCTGAACGTGGATTGGGATGTCGGGCATCCGTTGCTGCTGGAAATTCATGGCCATATCGACAGAAGCGCGGTGCGCGCCATCGCGTTTCAGGCCACTGCCGGTCTGGCGCGCGGCACCCCGGTGACGGCAACCGGGGCACCATTGCGCGTTCCCGTGGGCGAGGCGGTGCTGGGGCGATTGCTGGATGTCACGGGCGCACCCCAGGATGGCGGGCCGGACTTTCCCGCCGATACGCCCAGGCGGCCGATACAGGGCCTGCCGCCCGCCTTTGACCGCGCTGAATCTGGTGTTACGGTGTTTGAAACGGGCATCAAGGTGATCGACCTTCTGTTGCCGCTTGCGCGCGGAGGCAAGGCCGCGATGTTTGGCGGGGCTGGCGTGGGCAAGACCGTACTGGTGATGGAGCTGATCCAGGCGATGGTCCAGAAATATCAGGGCATTTCGGTTTTCGCCGGGGTTGGCGAAAGGTCGCGCGAAGGTCAGGAGATGCTGGCGGACATGACCAGTTCTGGCGTGTTGGCGCGCACGGCGCTGATCTATGGCCAGATGAACGAACCTCCCGGTGCCCGCTGGCGCGTGCCGATGACTGCGCTGGCAATCGCTGAGGATTTTCGCGACCGCGCCCATCGGAACGTGCTGTTGCTGATGGATAATGTCTTTCGGTTCGTTCAGGCCGGAAGTGAGTTGTCGGGGCTGCTGGGGCGGCTGCCTTCGCGGGTTGGCTATCAGCCGACACTGGCCTCGGAAGTGGCCGCGCTGCAGGAACGCATCGCTTCGGTCGCGGGGGCGGCGGTAACGGCGATTCAGGCGGTCTATGTCCCGGCGGATGATTTCACCGACCCGGCCGTCACGACCCTGTCAAGCCATATGGATTCGTCCATCGTTCTGTCACGGGCTCTGGCTGCGTCTGGGTTTTATCCGGCGGTCGATCCGCTGGCCTCCAGTTCGTTGCTGCTGGACGCCGAGGTGGTGGGTGCGGAACACTATCATCTGGCCAGCCAGGCGCGCAGCATGCTGGCCCGCTTTCACGATCTGCAGGATATCATCGCCCTTTTGGGCACCGAGGAGCTTTCCACCGCCGACCGGCTGACCGTGCGCCGCGCCCGGCGGCTGCAGCGGTTTCTGACCCAGCCCTTTGCAGTGACCGAAAGCTTTACAGGCACCCCGGGCCGCTCGGTCACACGGGCCGACACGCTGGCGGGTTGCAAGGCGATACTGGAGGGCGAGACCGATGACTGGGCCGAAAGCTCGCTCTACATGATCGGCACGATCGACGAGGCAAGACAAAAGGAACAGGCTGCGGGTCACAAGGCCGGGATGGCGGGGGCCGCGGCATGAAGTTGATCATCGTCACTCCCCTGTCGGTTGCCCTGGACAAAGCAGATATCCGCGCCATTACGGCCGAGGATGCCACGGGCCGGTTCGGTATTCTGCCGGGACACGCCGATTTCCTGACTGATCTTGCGATTTCGGTGGTCAGTTGGACGCTGACCGACGGCACGCGGCGACATGCCGCCGTGCGGGGCGGGGTTCTGGCCGTGACCGGTGGCGATCAGGTTCACCTCAGCACGCGCGAGGCCGTGCTGGGTGACGATCTGGCAACCCTCTGCGAACAGGTGCTGACCCGGTTTCGGGCCGAGCAGGACGAGGCGCGCGCCGAACATGTCGATGCCACCCGGCTGCAACTGGCTGCAATACGCCAGATCGTGATGAATCTGGACGGGCGCGCACAACGGGACAGCCTGGCATGAGCGAAAACGAAGACCTTGCCGAAGCCGCGCGCCGCAGGGCTGAACGTGAACGCAGTTGGCGGGCCGAAGGCGAGATGTCCTTTACCCGCAGGCTTGGCCAGATCGGTGTTCTGGGCTGGCTGATCGTGTTGCCTGCTTTGGGCGGGGTGTTCATCGGCCGTGCACTGGACCGGATGTTTGGCACCGGCATCTTCTTTTCGGCGCCGCTGTTGCTGCTTGGGATCTGTTTGGGGGCTTATTTCGGTTGGAAGTGGATGGAGAAGACATGACACCGCTGATCTGGACAATATTTGCCGTATTGGCCGGTCTTGTGGCCGGACGATTGCATTTCAGGGCGCTTCGGGCCGGAACCGATGCGCTGATCCGTGACGGATCGCCAATGCGGGCGCTGGGGCTGGGTGCCTTACGCTTTGGCGTCACGATCGGGCTGTTTGTTCTGGCGGCGCTGATGGGTGTCGGGCCGCTGGCGGGCGCGGCGCTTGGCTTCGCCCTGGGGCGGATCTGGGAGTTGCGCCGTGGCAGGGCCATATGATGAACTCGCCGCTGGAAACAAATGTTGTATTTCACATTGGCACGGTCGCGGTATCGCAGGCTGTGGTTACCACCTGGGCCATCATGGGGGTGCTTGTGCTGGTGGCCTGGCTTGTCACCCGCGACCTGAAGCGCGATCCGGGCATGGTTCAATCGGCGGCGGAGCTGATCGTCGATACGCTGGATGCCCAGATCCGCGACACGATGCAGACCGAACCTGGACCGTTCCGCGCCTTTATCGGCGGGCTGTTCCTGTTCATCCTTGCCTCTAACTGGTCGTCGCTGGTGCCCGGCGTGAAACCCCCGACCGCCGCGCTGGAAACCGATGCGGCGCTGGCGCTGCTGGTATTTTTGTCCGTGGTCTTTTTCGGGATACGGGCCGGCGGGCTGGCCGGCTATCTGAAAAGCTTTGCCATGCCCACGCCGCTGATGATTCCGCTGAACTTTGTCGAAAGCATCACGCGCACCTTTTCGTTGCTGGTGCGGCTGTTCGGCAATGTCATGAGCGGGGCGTTCATCATCGGGATCGTGCTGTCGCTGGCTGGCTTGCTGGTGCCGATCCCGTTCATGGCGCTCGATCTGCTGACGGGACTGGTGCAGGCCTATATCTTTGCGGTTCTGGCGATGGTGTTCATCGCCGCGACCGTGTCCGAAGCTTCTGAAAATCCAAAACAAAAGGACTGACACATGGATTGGCTCGCCATCGTTTCGATCGTTTCCGCCGCCTTCGCCGTTGCGTTCGGCTCTCTTGGGCCGGCCCTTGCCGAAGGGCGCGCCGTTGCCGCCGCGATGGAGGCCATCGCCCGCCAGCCCGAAGCGACCAATTCGATCTCGCGCACATTGTTCGTCGGTCTCGCGATGATCGAGACGACAGCGATATATTGTCTGGTGATCGCGCTTTTGCTTCTGTTCGCCAATCCGTTTATCAACTGATGTCGCTGGACTGGTCCACACTTGCGTTTCAGACCGTCAATGTGACGGTTCTCATCTGGCTGCTGAGCCGGCTGTTCTGGCGCCCCCTGGCGCAGGTGATCGCGGCGCGCCGGGCGGAAACCGACCGTATCGTGAAAGAGGCCGAAGCCGCCCGCGATGCCGCCGAAACCCTGCGCGCCGAACTGAACGCCGAGCGCGACCGCATCGCAACAGATCGGCAGGACGCATTGAAAGCGGCCCGCGCGGCGGCCGAGGCGGAACGGGGCAGGCTGCTTGAGTCTGCCCGCGACGAGGCCCGCCAGATCAGGGCCGCGGCCACCGCCCGGATCGAGGCCGACAGAGCCGCGGCCCAGGCCGAATTTTCCGGTCATGCTGCCGATCTGGCGCTGGACATGGCTGCCCGTCTGGGGCGTGATCTGGATGGTCCGGCCCTGCGCGCGGCCTGCCTTGATGAATTGGCCGCCAGGATCGGCGCGCTGTCCGATAGCGACAGGTCGGCCCTGGCCACCACGGACGGTCTTGTCGTCGCCACCGCCACGGCTGTGCCCGAAGCCGAGCAGGACCGGATACGTGATCGGCTGTTCACCGCGCTGGGGGCCGCGCCCGTGTTGGCGTTTCGCACCGATCCCCCACTGGTGGCCGGTCTGGAATTGACCGGGGCGCATATGAGCCTTTCCTTTTCATGGCGGGATGTCCTAGCCCGGATGCGAGAGGGGATTGTTCATGACGACTGACCCCGAAACCTGGCTGGCCAAGGCCCGGCAGGCCGTTGCGCGCACCGATCTTGGGGTGCAGGTCGCGCGTTTCGGCCGGGTCGAGGAAATCGCCGATGGCATTGCCTTTCTGTCGGGGCTGCCGGACGTGCGGCTTGACGAGGTGCTGTCATTCGGCGGGGGCCAGACCGGCTATGTTCAAAGCCTGGAGCCCGACAGGGTGGCGGCGGTTCTGCTGGATCATGCCGAGGGCATCGAGGCGGGCGACAAGGTATCGGGCACGGGCGCGGTGATCCGCGTGCCGGTCGGCCCGGCGCTGCTGGGGCGTGTCGTTGATCCGCTTGGCCGGCCCATCGACGGCGGTCCGCCGATCGAGGCCACGGACACGAACCCCATCGAATGCCCGGCCCCCGGCATCATCGAGCGCGCCCCCGTGATCCGCCCGGTTCAGACCGGAACGCTGGTGGTGGATACGTTCTTTGCGCTGGGCCGCGGCCAGCGAGAGCTGATCGTGGGCGACCGTGCCACCGGCAAGACCACGCTGGCGCTGGATACGATCCTGAACCAGAAAGACGGCGATGTGATCTCGATCTATGTCGCTATCGGCCAGAAGGGATCGGCGGTGCGCCGCGTGGTGCAGACGATGCGTGACAGCGGCGCGCTGGCGCGCAGTATCGTGGTGGTTGCCGGCGCGGCCACGCCGCCCGGGCTGCAATGGATCGCGCCCTTTGCCGGCATGACCATGGCCGAATATTTCCGCGACAGTGGTGGGCATGCGCTGATCGTGCTGGACGATCTGACCAAACATGCCGCCTGCCACCGCGAAATCGCCCTGCTGACCCGGCAGTCTCCGGGGCGCGAGGCCTATCCGGGCGATGTGTTCTATGTGCATGCCCGCCTTCTGGAACGTGCCGCCAAACTGGCCGACAGCCGGGGTGCGGGGTCGCTGACGGCGCTGCCCATTGCCGAAACCGACGCTGGAAACCTGTCTGCCTATATTCCGACAAACCTGATTTCCATCACCGATGGCCAGATCGTTCTGGACAGCAAGCTGTTCAACGAGGGCCAGAAACCGGCGGTGGATGTCGGCACCTCGGTCAGCCGCGTCGGTGGCAAGACCCAGGCCCGGTCATTGCGCGATGCTGCTGAAACGATACGGCTGGACTATGCCCAGTTTCTGGAGCTGGAGATGTTCACCCGTTTCGGCGGTATTCCCGACATGCGCGTGCGTGCGCAACTGGCCCGGGGTCAACGGATTCGCGCCATTCTGGTGCAGGGCCAGCACAGGCCGCTGGATCTTGCGCAAGAGGTCGCACTGGTTCTTGCCGTTCAATCGGGCGTGCTGGACGCGCTGCCGGTCGAGCGTATCGCCGCGTTTCGCGCCCGCCTGCCCGAGGTGCTGGCCGGGATTGATCAAGCAGGGCGGATTGGTCAGGACAGCCTGAACGATACCATGCGCCAAAGCCTGATCGCGGCGCTGGCGGCGCTTGCCGCGGAACTGACCCCGGCGCGCAATGGGGTGGCGCCATGACCGTGCGGCTGGCCGATCTGACCGACCGCATCGACGGGGTGCGCAAACTGGGATCGGTGGTTGCCGCCATGCGCGGCATGGCTGCAGCCCGCGCCCGACAGGCCACAACCGAACTGGCGGCCGTGGATACCTATGCCGAAACGATCCGGGGGGCTTTGGCGCGCATTCTGGCGATGCTGCCGAACCCGGGGCCGGGGCCGGGGCCGGATATACCTGAAACCCTTGTGGTTTTCCTGGCCGAGCAGGGCTTTGCCGGTGCGTTTTCCGAACGTGTGCTGGACCGTCTTGCGATGGGTGCGCGTCTTGTTCTTGTGGGCACGCGCGGTCACTATGTCGCGGCGGAACGGGGCATTGCCGCCTGGCGCCGTGTGGCGCTTCCGGTTCATGGGCCCGGCGTTCCGCGCTTTGCCGATAACCTGGCCCGCGAGCTTCTGGCCGGGGGCAGCCGGCGTATCGACGCGATCTTTACCGTTACCGGTCCGGGTGGCGTCCCGCGGGTTGAAACCCTGCGCCTGTTTCCTATCGACACAGAACCTGGCGCGCGCGGGGCTGCGCCGCCTGTTCTGAACCTGCCCCCGGCCGATCTTCTGGCCGGATTGATGGCCGAGGCGTTGCATGCCGGGCTGTGCCGTGCCGCACTGCATGCCCTTGCATCCGAGAATGCCGCCCGCATGCAGGCGATGGCGGCCGCCCAGACCCAGGCCGAACGCAAGCTTGCTGACCTGATCGCGCAGGCGCGGCAGGTGCGTCAGGAAACCATCACCGATGAGATCATCGAATTGGCGGCAGGCGAAGCATCGTTTCGCGCGGCCCGCAAACGTGCCGATACCGTCCACCGGCGACATGACTTGCCCCCGGCATGATCCGCCGCCCAAAGGGGGCCAATGCAGGCCATGACGACCGCTTTATTCCGCGGCGCGCCCATTGATCTGCACCGACAGCGAGGTTGCCATCTCTGACATGTTGCGCTGCGCCAGATCGGCCAGATTTGTGCCTTCGACGGTATAGTCGTCTGTCATGCGCTCTACAAAGTCGCGCTGGGCGTTCAGGCTGTCATCGGGCGAATTGCATTGCGCCAGACTTTGCCACAGGGCCGCTTGCGCCTTGGTCCGGCGCTGGGCGAAGGCCAGAATTTCCGCCCATGTTTCCAGATTGGCCTGCATCATTTTAGCCAGGGGGGCAAAGGTCTGCAGTGTTGTGACCTGGGTCATGTTCGCGAATTGCCTGGCCTGTTCAAGGCCGATGCCCGGATCCAACATGCCGGTCGCCGCCGAGTTTCCCGCTTTCAGAGGTTTCATCGCGTCTACTCCCGTCCATTTATGTTGCCAATCACACATCCTAGCACCATGCCGGGCTGCCTGCATTGCGCTCGATCAATCGCAGCCTGAATATTCTGCGGCTGGTGTAAGGGCTGGCGGCATGGATATGGGTCCGCAGCGGCCGATTTCTCTGCGTGGCGATTGTTCTGAATGGAAATGGCGATGCCCGGCCGAATGGTCAGAACGGCCCGTGGCGGCAATCGGACAAGAATAAAGAAAAATGGTGGGCGACCCTGGAATCGAACCAGGCGTGCGTCTCCGCGAGGGAGTTACAGTCCCCTGCCACACCTTGCGGCCTGTCGCCCATCGTTTCGGGGCGGACCCCGAAGCGAGTGACGGGTGGATATCGCCGCCGCAGGGGGGCGTCAACAGGAAAATCCCTTGCAACCGCGACGTTCCATGGCCATGGTCCACGCCGCAACGCACAGCGCATGGGGCCATATGAAAAAGCCGGATTGGGTCATCGACAAGGAACGCGCAAAACGTGCGGCGGCCGCCGAAACCGTCTGGCTGTTCGGGTTGCATGCGGTGCGTGATGCGCTGATGAATCCGGCCCGCATCCGGTTACGTCTGGTGGTGACTCGCAACGCCGCCGACAAGCTGGCCGAGGCGATCGCGGCCAGCGGCATGCAGCCGGAAATATCCGATCCGCGCAAATTCGCAGCTCCGCTGGACGATGGTTCGGTGCATCAGGGGGCCGCGCTCGAGGTCAAGCCGCTGGATTGGGGCAAGATCGAAACCCTGTGTGAACCCGGACTGGGCGCGCCGCGCGTGGTTTTGCTGGACCGTGTAACCGATCCGCATAATGTCGGCGCGATCCTGCGCTCGGCCGAGGTATTCGGGGCGCGGGCCGTGATCGCCCCCCATCGTCATTCCGCCCCTGAAACCGGGGCACTGGCCAAGACGGCCAGCGGCGCGCTGGAGCGTCAGCCCTATTGCCGCGTGCCCAATCTGGCGGATGCGATGCTGACCCTGCGCAAGATGGGCTATGTGCTGCTGGGTCTGGACGGAGAGGCCGATGTGACGCTGGACGAGGCCCTGAACCCCGTTCGTCATCTGCCGGTCGCGCTTGTGCTGGGCGCCGAGGGCCCCGGCCTGCGCGAACGCACCCGCGAGACCTGCGACCAGCTGGTCAGAATTCCCTTTGCCGGGGCATTCGGATCGTTGAATGTCTCGAACGCCGCGGCGGTTTCGCTTTATGCATCCCGCGAGACTTGAAATGCCCGGCCGTTTACACGCTGTTCACGAATTTATCACATGCTCTGGCAATGTGGCCCAGCCGACCTATCTGGTAGTCAGAGGCGCGAAATCGGAACCTTCGCGTTTTCTTTTTACTGTCCCTCGTTCCGTAACTGGCGCCCGGCCATCTGGCCCGGGCGCTTTTTTCTATCAGGTTTGATGTAATGACCGACTATTCCGATACTTTCCTCAAAGACATCCTGAGCCGCAGCAAGGTGATTGCCGTGGTCGGCATATCAGCCAATACCGCGCGTCCCAGCCACCGGGTGGCGCGATTCCTGCAATCCATCGGCAAGCGGATCGTGCCCGTCAATCCGGGCCTGGAAGGGCAAAGCCTGCTGGGTGAACCGGTCTATGCCAGCCTTGGACAGATCCCCGCAGATGTGGGCGTGGATATGGTCGATGTGTTCCGCAAATCCGAAGATGTTCCGCCCGTGGTGCAGGATGCGCTGGACCATCTGCCCGGTTTGAAAACGATCTGGCTGCAACTGGGGATCGTCAATGATACGGCTGCCGCGCAAGCGCAGGCTGCGGGCATTGATGTCGTCCAGAACCGCTGCCCCGCCATCGAACATCCACGCCTGTTCGGATAGGGTCCAGCCCTCGCATATTCGTGACCGGGGGCAGGGTTTTGGGCAATGCCCCGTCCTGCTATGCCGTCAGAAAACCACATGGCCATGGGGCAGATCATGCAGAAATCATTTCCCAGTCTTTCCAGTCGCAGGAATTTCATCATTGGCGCCGGCGCATGCGCCGTATTGGGCGGTCTGCCCCGGTTTGCGCTTGCCGAAGAAAATTATGTCGAGGCACCCCATCCGACCGATCACAACGTGTCCAGCTTCACCGCGCAACGCTGGCAAGATCATTTCAGCACATTGGGCCGGGCGACGATCGTGGCCGATACGGTTTCACGCGCCCTGCATTTCTGGAATGCAGACGGATCGGATTACCGTATCTATCCCACCTCCGTCCCGATGAGCGACGAACTGACCCGGCGCGGATATACCCGTATCGTTCGCAAACGGGTCGGTCCGGACTGGACACCGACACCGGACATGATCAAGCGCAATCCCGATCTTCATTATATGCCGCCCGGTCCCGGCAATCCGCTGGGCACGCATGCCATGTATCTGGACTGGCCCGCCTATCTGATCCACGGCACCCATGACACCCGCAAGATCGGGCGGCGGTCATCCTCTGGCTGCATCGGGTTGTATAACGACAAGATAGAGGAACTGTTCGCCCTTGCCCCGGTCGGCACTCAGGTGCGTATCATCTGAACGGCCGGGCGCAGATCAGCGTCCCGCTTTTTCCGCGATTCCGGACCGGCCTTCGCGCCGGTCCAGTTCCGCCAGCACATCAGCCAGCGGCACATCGCGGGCCGCAAGCATAACCAGCAGATGATACAAGACATCGGCGGCTTCGGCGGTCAGGCCCGCACGGTCGTCCTTGACGGCTGCGATGATGGCTTCGACCGCTTCCTCGCCGAATTTCTCGGCGCATTTCTCGGGACCACACGACAGCAGTTTCGCGGTCCAGGAGGTTTCGGGATCGGCGGTCTTGCGGGCCGCGATCGTCGCCGATAGCCGTTCCAGCGTGTTCATGTCAGCCTCACTGGTATGCCGGCCGCCGCCATATGTGCCTTGGCCTGGCCGATGGTGAATTCCCCGAAGTGAAAGATCGACGCGGCCAGAACCGCGCTGGCATGGCCCAGGGTGACGCCTTCCACCAGATGATCCAGCGTGCCAACCCCGCCCGATGCGATCACCGGCACATCGACGGCATCGGCGATGGTGCGGGTCAGCGGCAGGTTGAACCCCGCCCGTGTGCCGTCGCGATCCATGCTGGTCAGCAGGATCTCACCGGCGCCCTTGGCGGCGGCCAGGCGGGCGAATGCCACCGCGTCAATCCCGGTGGATTTGCGTCCGCCATGGGTGAAGATCTCCCATTTGCCCGGGGCCACCGTCTTTGCGTCGATCGCCACCACGATGCACTGGCTGCCGAACCTGTCCGCGGCGCGCGCGACAACATCGGGCTCGGCCACGGCGGCCGAGTTGAACGACACCTTGTCGGCCCCCGCCAGCAGCAAGGCGCGCACATCCTCCGATGTCCGCACGCCGCCGCCCACGGTCAGCGGCATGAAGCACTGCTCGGCGGTGCGCGTTACAAGATCATACATCGTGCCGCGGTTTTCATGGGTGGCGTGGATATCCAGAAAACACAGCTCGTCCGCGCCGGCGGCATCATAGGCCTTGGCGGCCTCGACCGGATCGCCCGCATCGGTCAGATTGACAAAGTTGACCCCCTTGACCACGCGGCCATCGGCCACGTCCAGACAGGGGATGAGGCGGGTCTTCAGCATGATGACCCCTTCAGCGCGACCAGTGCCTCACCCAGATCAATTGCGCCATCATACAGCGCGCGTCCCGAAATCGCCCCCGAAATCACGCCGGTGTCGCGCAGCGCGATCAGATCCGCCAGCGACGAAACCCCGCCACTGGCGATCACCGGAATCGAAACCGCGCGGGCCAGCGCCTCGGTCGCCGCGATATTGGGCCCCTGCATGGCGCCATCGCGGTTGATATCGGTATAGATGATGGCGGCCACGCCCGCATCCTCGAACGAGCGCGCCAGATCGGTGACCATGACATCGGTCTCCTCGGCCCAGCCCTTGGTGGCGACACGGCCGTTGCGGGCGTCGATTCCCACGGCAACCTGTCCGGGAAAAGCGCGCGCGGCCTCGCGTACCAGGGCCGGATTTTCCACCGCCACCGTTCCCAGGATCACCCGCGACAGCCCCTTGGTCAGCCAGTTCTCGATCGTGACCATGTCACGAATGCCGCCGCCCAACTGGGTGGGCACATCCACCGCGGCCAGAATGGCCTCGACCGGCGCGGCATTCACCGGGGTCCCGGCAAAGGCGCCGTTCAGATCGACCAGATGCAGCCATTCGCATCCTGCCGCCGCAAAGGCGCGGGCCTGCGCGGCGGGGTCATCGCTGAAAACGGTGGCCTGATCCATCTCGCCCTTGAACAGGCGCACGCATTGGCCGTCTTTCAGATCAATCGCTGGATACAGGATCATGTCAGGCTCTCCGGTCTTGTGCGGCTGTTATGCACGGGCGCGGGTGAATTGCAACTCGGGCGCTGCCCGCGGCACAGCGACGTGTTTGAAAAACTTTCTGTTTATTCTTGGCCGAAATACCCTCGCCGAAGGCGCGATTTTTCGCAGAAAAATCGTAACCCTTTCACAGGGGAATCACGTCAGCGAAGACAAACCCGTCGCGCGTGACCGTCTCGCCCGGCCTTACGGGGATGGGGGCGCTGAACATCGGCCCACCGGTCACGGCGGTATGGAATTCACCATTCTCGCCGCAGGGGTCGACGCCTGTGGGCAGATCGGCCAGAAAACTTTCATCAAACGCCCGCCCGGCAAAGGAAGCATCCAGCTTGCGCGGGTCCACGGTGACAATCCGCGCTTGCAGGCCCGCGTCGATCATCTGGCGTGCCAGCAGGCCGGTATCGCGGCCCCAAAGCGGGAAAATCGCCTTGATCCCCACCCTGGCCAGGTTCGTCTCGCGATAGGCGCGCACGTCTTCCAGGAACAGATCACCAAACACCATGTGACGAATGTCACGCTCCAGTATCTGCTGCGTGGCGGCGGCCATCCGCGTCTCGTATTGCGCATTCGAACAGGGCCAGGGCAGGGGCACCTCGATCAGATCCAGCCCCAGCGCATCGGCCTGCCGGCGCAGCAATGTGTTGCGGGTGCCATGCATGGCGACGCGATCAAAGGCCTCGTTCGTGGTGGTCAGCACCGCCACCACATCGGCCAGCCCCAGCCTGCGCGCCTCTACCAGCGCAAAGGCGCAATCCTTGCCCGAAGACCAGGACAGAACGGCGCGGGGCGGGGTCACGGTTTCCAGCGCAGGAAATTGGCGATCATGCGCAATCCGGTGGCCTGGCTTTTCTCGGGGTGGAACTGGGTGCCGACAATATTGTCGCGCCCTACGATGGCGGTGATGTCGCCGCCATAATCGCAATGCACCAGCCGATGCGCGGGGTCGCGCACCCTGAAATGATAGGAATGCACGAAATAGGCGTGATCGCCCGTTATGATTCCTTCCAGCACCGGGTGCGGGGCGTCGATCACCAGATCGTTCCAGCCCATATGCGGCACTTTCAGCGCCGGATCGCCCGGGACGATCTTCACGACCTCGCCGCCGATCCAGTCGAAACCGGGGGTCTGTGCATATTCCATCCCGCGCGTGGCCAGCATCTGCATCCCGATACAGATGCCCAGAAACGGCCTGCCGCCCGCAATCACGGCCTCCTGCATCGCCTCGAACACGCCGCGATGGTCGAACAGTTGCGCCCGGCAGGCGGGAAAGGCGCCATCGCCGGGCAATACGATACGACCGGCTGTCCGGATCACATCGGGATCGGCGGTCACGACAACCCGGCCCGCGCCGGTTTCGCGCGCCACCCGTTCAAACGCTTTTTGCGCCGAGTGCAGGTTTCCCGACTCGTAATCGACAATCGCCGTGACCACGGGCTTACAGCGCCCCCTTGGTCGAGGGGATGGTATCGCCCTTGCGCGGGTCGGTTTCCACGGCCTCGCGCAAGGCGCGCGCCACGGACTTGAACGCGGCTTCGGCGATGTGGTGGCTGTTGATTCCGTGCAGTGCATCCATATGCAGGGTGATCCCGCCATGGGTGCTGACGGCCTGAAAGAATTCGCGCACCAGTTCGGTGTCGAAGGCGCCGATTTTCGCGGTGGGCAGCGTCACGTTCCACACCAGAAATGGCCGCCCCGACAGGTCCAGCGCGGCGCGCACCAGTGCGTCATCCATCGGCAGCAGGCAGGCGCCATAACGGCGTATGCCGCGCTTGTCGCCCAGGGCCTGTGTCAGCGCCTGTCCCAGTGCGATGCCGGTGTCTTCGACGGTGTGGTGATCGTCGATATGCAGATCGCCCGTGGCGCGGATGGTCATGTCGATCAGAGAATGGCGCGCCAGCTGATCCAGCATATGGTCGAAAAACCCTATGCCGGTCTGGTTGTCATAGGTTCCGGTCCCGTCGAGGTTGATATCGACGGTAATATCGGTTTCGGCCGTTTTCCGTTTGATCTGGGCTGTGCGCATCACAGGATCCTTGGCATTGATGTGCGCGCCTTATAGGCGCGGATATTGGAATTTCCAAGGCAGGTCATTGCAGATCGGATTCAGGGCGCGGCACCGGGCGCGGCACACCGTTTTCGTCTATGGCGACGAAGCGAAAGACGGATTCGGTGACCTTTTCATATTCGGTCTGCCCGCGGGGCTGGCGCCAGGCGCAAACCTCGATCTGCAGCGATGTCCGCCCTATTCCCAGCAGGGTGCCGTAAAGCGATACGATATCACCCACCTTCACCGGCTTTAGAAACCGCATCTGTTCGACCGTGATCGTCACCACGCGCCCCCGGGCAAGCTGATAGGCCATGATGCCGCCCGCAAGGTCCATCTGCGACATCAGCCATCCGCCGAATATGTCGCCCGAAATATTGGTGTCGCCGGGCATGGCGATCGCCCGCAGGATGGGTTCGATCCCCTTTGGGGGTTGTTCTGTCATTTGCTGGCTTTCTGATCAACGAAGCCCGGTTTTGTCAGGATGCGCGCCGTCAGGCAAGACCGTTTCAGGTGTCGGGCAATGCTCAGCCGCACGACACCCCGGCCAGCACTTTCGCGATACGGTCGCCGCGGTCGCGGTCGATGGCGCGGCTCCAGCCCAGCCGGTAAACCTTGCCGTTGCTGGCCCGGTTGATGAAACTGGCCTTGATGCTGCCATCGGCGCGGCCCACCAGCAGGCGGCCGAAGTTTTCCTCTTCGACCATCACATCGCCGCCGGGCAGCAGGGTAAAGCTGCCTTCGGACATGGTCTTGATATCCTGTCCTTTGAACAGGGCATCAAAGGGCGTGCTGGTCTGATCGGTGTCGAAATTATAATAGACGATATTGTTGGTCTTGTAGACCTGCGCGCCCTTGCCCATGTCGAGCACATTGTTGTTGAACACGGCAATGGTGTGGTCATCGACGATGTCCACATCGTGCTGGGCCGACCAGGGCCCTTCGCGCAGCCAGATGATCCGGTTGGTCGACGGGCGATACAGCATCAGCGCCGAGATATGCCGCATGCTGACAAACAGATCGCCCTTTTTCCAATGCGGACCATCCGCCAGCACGGGCTGGATGTCGTTGACGTGGATGCGGTCGATATGAACATGATCCTTATAGGCAGGACCGGTGCGGAAAATCAGATAGCGATATCCATTATCCATCAGCGCCTGCGTGGCGGAAATATTGGCCAGAATCGTGCCGTCTGCCGCGATGTGGGCAAGCCCGTCATCGAAATATTCGGGTAATACGCCCTTGGCCACGACCGGTTCGATATGGCTGGGGGTCCAGAAGCTGCCATCGTCGGCGGGTTCGGTGGAATGGTGAAACAACTGGCTGTCTTGCAGCCAGACCTTGCGCGAACAGGCATCGACCCTGGCCAGTGGCGCACCGTGATCCTTGATGATCAGCCCGCCATCATCGGTCAGCAGCGGGTGGATCACGCGAAAACGATTGTTGCCAAGATCGACAGGCTGTTTGTGTTTGGGGTTGGGGTCAACGCCCTGCATCAGGGTGTCTGCATCGGGCCGCCACTGAAACACGGTCTTTTGCGCCACCGGGTCGAACAGTTCGACCACGTGGCGATCAGTATCACCATCGAACCGGCTGAGCAGGATATAGGCATCAATCGGGGCGGCGCCCTCGGTCACATTCCAGCCGCCGGGGTTTTTGGCAAACCTTTGCCCGCCATAGGCGACCAAGCCCTGTTGCGGAGTCATCACGTTCTTCATCAGGGTAGGGAAACTGGCGACGGCCCCGGCGATCTGGCCAGCCCGCCCAAAGGTCTTGTATCCCTGCGCATCGACCCTGACCATCGCCCCGAAGACGGTCAGCCCGACAATTCCCAGCACAGCGACCAGCAGGATCAGCCAGAGTTCCACCCGTACCGCTTTGAACAGGAATTTTTCCATGCCACCCGACAATCATTCATCATACATCAGGAACGATGGCAGATTATTCAATATTTGCAATGGTTTGACGACAAGGGTGATATTGGTGTCACCTGTATGAAACTGGCCGCCCCGAATGAGTCTGATGTGGCCTTTTTCCGGTAACGACTTGTATTTTATATACTTTCATCACGATATCGGCGCCCTGCCAGGCACCATGTCGGATACGCAATGCGATGCGGCGCGGGAAATGGCTGATACAGTTGGGCGCAATCTTGCCGATCTCTTGGCTTTTCAGGGCAATAATCCGAAAGATTTCTTTTTACTTTCGTCACATAGGCCTGACACAACTTGCAGCCGGGCCACAGATGACAAGAATGCCTTCAACGAACAGGAGTATTCGATGCAAAAGATTTCCGTGGCCACCACACCCATCGCCGGACAAAAACCGGGCACGTCGGGCCTGCGCAAGAAGACACGGGTTTTCATGCAGCCGCATTATCTGGAGAACTTCATCCAGTCGGTCTGGAATGGCATCGGCGGGGTTGCCGGCAAGGTTCTGGTGCTGGGCGGCGACGGGCGTTATTTCAACGACCGTGCGGCGCAGGTGATCCTGCGCATGGCGGCTGCCGGCGGCGCGGCGCGGGTGGTCGTGGGGCAGGGGGCGCTGTTGTCCACCCCGGCGGCGTCGCATCTGATCCGGCTGCGCGGGGCGGATGGCGGGCTGATCCTGTCGGCCAGTCATAACCCTGGCGGTCTGGATGAAGATTTCGGCGTGAAATACAATATCGCCAACGGTGGCCCGGCGCCCGAGGATGTAACCGACCGGATATTTGCCGCCACCCAGTGCCTGACAGAATACCATATTCTAGAGGCGCAGGATGTGGACCTTGGCACCATCGGCATCACCCATCTGGGCGGCATGGCGGTCGAGGTCGTCGATCCGGTGGCCGATTATCAGGCGCTGATGGAAACCCTGTTCGATTTTGATGCGATCCGGGCGCTGTTCGCCTCGGGGTTTTCGCTGCGCTTTGATGCGATGCATGCGGTCACGGGGCCATATGCGCATGCGATTTTGGAAACGGCGCTGGGTGCTTCCCCGGGCAGCATGGTCAATGCCGTGCCCAGCCCCGATTTCGGCGGCGGTCATCCCGACCCCAATCCGATCTGGGCCAAACCGCTGATGGATCTGATGCTGGGGCCGAACGCGCCCGATTTCGGTGCGGCATCCGACGGGGATGGCGACCGCAACATGATCGTGGGGCGCGGCTGTTATGTCACGCCGTCCGACAGCCTGGCGGTGCTGGCGGCCAATGCGCATCTGGCGCCGGGCTATGCGGCGGGGCTGAAGGGGATCGCGCGCTCGATGCCCACCTCGGGTGCGGCCGACCGGGTGGCGGCTGCGCTGGGGATCGGCTGTTATGAAACCCCGACGGGTTGGAAATTCTTCGGCAACCTGCTGGATGCCGGCCGCGCCACGATCTGCGGCGAGGAAAGCGCAGGCACCGGATCAGACCATGTGCGCGAAAAAGACGGGTTATGGGCGGTGCTGTTGTGGCTGAATATCCTGGCCGTGCGGCGCCAGTCGGTGGCGCAGATCCTGCAAGATCACTGGGCCCGATACGGGCGCAACTATTATTCGCGCCACGATTACGAGGCGGTCGATGCCGGGGCGGCCAGCGGGCTGATGGATGATCTGCGCGCGCGGCTGACCGATCTGCCCGGGCAGGGGGTGGCCGGATTGATGATCGAAACGGCGGATGAATTCGCCTATGACGATCCCGTCGACGGGTCGCGCGCGACCGGGCAGGGGATCCGCATCGGGTTCCGGGGCGGTGCGCGCATCGTATTCCGGCTGTCGGGCACTGGAACCCAGGGTGCCACGCTGCGGGTCTATCTGGAACGCTATGAATCGGACCCCGCACAGATGGCCCTAGATCCACAACACGCCCTGGCCCCGGTGATTGCAGCGGCCGAAACTCTGGCGGACATCAAGCGTAGAACCGGGCGCGAGTCCCCCGATGTCATCACTTGAACGGTCCTGCAGGGGCCAGGAGGGCTTATTTTCAAAGCTATCCACAACTGATTTGCGGTTTGTGAAGAAAAAACGAAAAAACCTCTTGCGAGTCGTGATGTGTGTCCGTAAATAGCCCCTCACCGGCGGCGCAGGGATGTGCTGGCGGGTCGGGGTTCGGGTTGAATGATCTGGGTTTCGGTAAAAAATCTGAGGCAATT
>NZ_JBSRVX010000049.1:0-35038 GCF_055134745.1 Actibacterium sp. | reverse complement strand
GGCGTGCGACCTCGGTATAGGCGTCGGTCAGGCTGCCCAGATCGCGGCGGAACACGTCCTTGTCCAGCTTCTGGCCGGTCTTGATATCCCACAGCCGGCAGCTGTCCGGGCTGATCTCGTCGGCCACGACAAGGCGCATGAAATCGCCATCATAGATCCGGCCGACCTCGATCTTGAAATCGACCAGCTTGATACCGACGCCATACATGATTCCCGACAGGAAATCGTTCACGCGCAAGGCCAGTGCGACGATATCGTCCAGATCCTGCTGGCTGGCCCAGCCGAAGGCCACGATATATTCCTCGGGCACCAGCGGATCGCCCAGCTTGTCGTCCTTATAGGAAAACTCGATGATCGGGCGCGGCAGCGGCGCGCCCTCCTCCATGCCCAGACGCTTGGCCATCGACCCTGCGGCATAGTTGCGCACGATGATTTCCAGCGGAATGATCTCGACCGCGCGGATCAGCTGTTCGCGCATGTTGATGCGGCGGATGAAATGCGTGGGCACGCCGATGGCGTTCAGTCCGGTCATGAAAAACTCGCTCAACCGGTTGTTCAGCACACCCTTGCCTTCGATCGTGGCGCGCTTTTCAGCGTTGAACGCGGTGGCGTCATCCTTGAAATACTGTACATATGTGCCCGGCTCGGGGCCTTCATACAGGATCTTCGCCTTGCCCTCATAGATTTTCTTGCGACGTGCCATGCGAAACTCCGATCCCGGACCGCGCGGCCCGTCTTTGGCCTCTCATATGCCAAGGCGTGATCCGGGGCAAGATGAAGGGCGATCCCGGTCCTGTCATCTTCTTGGCACAAATACTCATCTTTTGCCCGCCAGTTCCGCGAACTTGCGGCCTGGGCCCTGCCGCAACCGCAATCCACGTCAATCCGCGCCAATTCGCGCGCGCGGCCTCTAGGCATGACCTGCGCTTTGGCCTAAAACCCATCCCGACAGGATTCAGGAGGGCCAAGGCCAATGACCACGTTCGACGATCGCGAAAGCGCGTTTGAAAACAAGTTCGCCCATGACGAGGAAATGAAATTCAAGGCCCAGGCCCGCGCCAACAAGCTGGTTGGCCTGTGGGCTGCCGGATTGCTGGGCAAGACCGGCGAGTCGGCGGATGCCTATGCCAAAGAGGTCGTGCTGGCCGATTTCGAAGAAGCCGGCCATGAAGATGTCTATCGCAAGCTGGCCGCCGATCTGGGCGACAAGGCGGACGAGGCGACCATCCGCACCAGGATGGTCGAATGTCTGGCCCTGGCCAAGTCCCAGTTGATGACCGAGATCTGATCAACCGACCGAGCGCGCGACGCACGCCGGACAAACGGCAAGCCCGACCGGGAATTCCCCCTATATGCGGGGAATTCAACATCATTATGATGAATAAGCGTTTGCGCATGGGGGCCGATCATGGCACCTGTCAGCGCGAACCGCGGCTTTGGCCGCCTTTTTGCCGTTTCCGAAAGGATGCCGAGAATGACCAACGCCCTGTCCCGCCTTCTGGAAACCCGTGACTGGCTGATGGCCGATGGCGCCACCGGCACCAATCTGTTCAACATGGGGCTGTCTTCGGGCGATGCGCCAGAATTGTGGAATGTGGACGAGCCCGAAAAGATCAAGGCGCTCTATCGCGGCGCGGTCGATGCCGGGTCGGACATCTTTCTGACCAATACCTTTGGCGGCAATGCGAGCCGCCTGAAACTGCACAGCGCGCAAAAGCGGGTGCGCGAATTGAACCGCGTCGCCGCCGAACTTGGGCGCGATGTTGCTGATGCCTCTGGCCGCACGGTCGTCGTGGCCGGGTCGGTCGGTCCGACGGGCGAGATCATGCAGCCGATGGGGCCGCTGTCCTATGCCCAGGCGGTCGAGATGTTCCACGAACAGGCCGAGGGGCTGAAAGAAGGCGGCGCCGATGTTCTGTGGGTCGAAACCATATCCGCCCCCGACGAATACAAGGCCGCCGGCGAGGCCGCGCGCCTGGCCGGAATGCCCTGGTGCGGCACGATGAGCTTTGACACCGCCGGGCGCACGATGATGGGCATCACCTCGTCGGGCATGGCCGAACTGGTGGCCAAGCTGCCCTATCCGCCGCTGGCCTTTGGCGCCAATTGCGGCGTCGGCGCGTCGGATCTGTTGCGCACGGTTCTGGGCTTTGCCGCCGCGGGGTCCGAGGTTCCGATCATCGCCAAGGGCAATGCCGGTATCCCCAAATATCACGACGGCCATATCCATTACGATGGCACACCGGCCTTGATGGCGGATTATGCCGTGCTGGCCCGCGATTGCGGCGCCACCATCATCGGCGGCTGCTGCGGCACCACGCCCGAACATCTGCGCGCGATGCGCGAGGCGCTGGAAACCCGTCCGCGCGGCCCGCGCCCCAGCCTGGAAGAAATCACCGCGCGGCTGGGCGGCTTTTCGTCCTCGTCCGACGGCACGGGCGATGACGAAAACGCACCGGCCCGTATTCGCCGCCGCCCAAAGCGGGGATAGGCCGCGCCGATGTCACAGCAGCGACAGTTGATCGCCGGGGCGCGGCGGTACGCGGAACTGGCCGCAATCCAGGGCCGGGCGGGTGCTGTCCAGGCCCAGCCGCCGGGCCGCAACAGCGAAACGCGCGGCGATCATGCGGGCGTAATGCCCCTGCCCGCGCATCCGCTTGCCCCATTCGGCCGAATAGTCGCGCCCGTCATGCATTTCGCGCAGCCGCGCCATGACACGTGCGGCGCGGTCGGGATGATGCACCGCCAGCCAGTCCTGGAACAGCGGCGACACCTCGCGCGGCAGGCGCAGCATGATCCAGCTTGCCGCCACCGCGCCGGCATCGCGCCCGGCGGTCAGGATCGCTTCCAGCTCATGATCGCTCAGCCCCGGGATCATGGGCGAGGCCATGATCCGCGTTTCAACGCCCGCATCGGCCAAGGCCCGGATCACCGCCAGACGGCGGTCGGGCGCGGGGGCGCGCGGCTCCATCGCGCGCGACAGCTTGCGGTCCAGCGTGGTGACGGAAATACCGACGCGCACCAGATTGGCCCGCGCCAGTTCGCCCAGAATATCCAGATCGCGTTCGATCAGCGTGCCCTTGGTCACGATGGCGACCGGATGACGATGATCCAGCAGCACCTGCAAGATGCGGCGCATGATCTGGTGGTTTTTCTCGATCGGCTGATAGGGGTCGGTATTGGTGCCGATGGCCAGCGGGCGCACCCGATAGGACGGTTTGCGCAATTCATCCGCCAGCACATCCGGCGCGGTTGGACGGGCGATCAGCCGGGTCTCAAAGTCCAGCCCCGGCGACAGGCCCAGATAGGCGTGACTGGGCCGGGCAAAGCAATAGATGCAGCCATGTTCGCAGCCCCGATAGGGGTTGATCGACCGGTCAAACGGCAGATCGGGGCTTTGGTTATAGCTGATCACGCTGCGCGGGCGTTCAATGGCCACCTCGGTGCGCAGCATCGGCTGATCGTCGTCGCGCGACCAGCCATCATCGACCGCGACGCGGCCGTAAGGTTCGAACCGGCCAGTATCATTGCTGGCGGCGGCGCGGCCCCGGCGGCGGTCGGGCGGAATGGCGGGTATTTCGACATCGGACATGGAACGAATATAGAACATCGGCAAGGGCCGCGCCAGCGTTTTGCGCGCCCTGCCCCAGAAAGGGAATTTTGACATGGCGGACGAAGAAGAGATCATCCTGGCCGAATTGCCCGATGACGAACTGGTTCTTCAGATGATGGATGACCTTTATGACGGGCTGAAAGAGGAAATAGAGGACGCCGTGAACATCCTGCTGGATCGCGGCTGGACACCCTATGACATCCTGACCAAGTCGCTGGTCGCCGGCATGACCGTGGTCGGCAATGATTTCCGCGACGGCATCCTGTTCGTGCCCGAGGTTCTGCTGGCCGCACAGGCGATGAAGGCGGGCATGGCGATCCTGAAGCCGCTGCTGGTGGAAACCGGCGCGCCCAAGATGGGCAAGATGGTGATCGGCACCGTCAAGGGCGATATCCACGACATCGGCAAGAACCTGGTCGGCATGATGATGGAAGGCGCGGGATTCGAGATCATCGACCTGGGCATCAACAACCCGGCCGAGGATTACATCGCCGCCCTTGAACGCGAAGGCGCGGATATTCTGGGCATGTCGGCGCTGCTGACCACGACCATGCCCTATATGAAAACCGTGATCGACCAGTTGACCCAGATGGGCAAGCGCGGCGATTATATCGTTCTGGTCGGCGGCGCGCCGCTGAACGAGGAATTCGGCCGCGCCATTGGCGCGGATGCCTATTGCAAGGACGCCGCCGTGGCGGTGGAAACCGCCAAGGCGATGATGGCGCGGCGGCACAATCAGGTGGCGGGCTGAAAAATCTTCCCGAAGATTTTTAAAGGGTAAGAATTTTCGGGAAAATTCTTCCGGCCACGCCGGGGTGATCGACATGGATGACACGCTTTTGACCCATGACGGCCTGTCCCTGCCCGCGCCGCAGGGCCGTATCCTGCTGCTGGCCTGTGGGGCACTGGGGCGCGAGATTCTGGCGCTGATCCGGGCCAATGGCTGGACGCATCTGTCGCTGCACTGCTTGCCCGCGATCCTGCACAACACGCCCGACCGGATCGTGCCGGCGGTGCGCGCCGCCATCGCCCAGCATCGCGACCACTATGACGACATCTTTGTCGTCTATGCCGATTGCGGCACCGGCGGCGGGCTGGCCGCCGCCTGCGCCGAGATGGGGGTGGGCATGGTCGAGGGGCCGCATTGCTATGCGTTTTACGAAGGTGTCGCCGATTTCGCCGCGCGGGACGAGGCGACAGCCTTTTACCTGACCGATTTTCTGGTGCGCCAGTTCGATGCCTTCGTCTGGCGACCGCTGGGGCTGGACCGGCACCCGCAGTTGCGCGATGCCTATTTCGGAAATTATACCAAACTGGTCTATCAGGCCCAGACCGACGATGCAGGCCTGACCGAACAGGCGCGGGCCTGTGCCGACCGGCTGGGCCTGGCGTTTGAACGCCGGTTCACCGGCTATGGTGATCTGCAAACCACCCTTGGCGCGCTTACATGAAGCTGAATTTTTCCGCCTGCCGCGCCGTCCACAGCACGCTCAGCCGATAGCCGGTTTCGGTCTGTTCCTCGGCCTCGACCACGCCTTGGTCGAACAGCCAGGCCCGGCGGCGGCCGTCCGAAAAGCTCAGATCAAGGGTCTGGCGCATCCGCACATCGGTCATCGCATCCGACATCGCCTCCAGCAGGCGCGGGATGCCTTCGCCGGTCAGGGCGGAAATGGCAAAGATCGTCGGTTCGCGGTCGGCCTTGACCGTCACCGCGTCATGGCGGTCGGGCGGCACCGCGTCGATCTTGTTCCACAGTTCGAACTGCGGTGTCTCGGCTTTCACGCCAAGGCTGGTCAGGATGCTGCGCACCTCGGTGGCCTGGGCTTCGGTATCGGGATGCGAGATATCGCGCACATGACAGATCAGATCGGCCGACAGCACCTCTTCCAGCGTGGCGCGAAAGGCCGCGACCAATTGGTGCGGCAGGTCGGAAATGAAGCCGACCGTATCAGACAGGATGATCTTCAACCCCGAGGGCAGCACCACCCCGCGCATGGTCGGATCGAGCGTGGCAAAGAGCATGTCTTCGGCCATCACCTCGGCCCCGGTCATCCGGTTGAACAGCGTCGATTTGCCCGCATTGGTATAGCCGACCAAGGCGACGACCGGAAAGGGAACCTTGTCGCGGGCGGCGCGGTGCAGTTCTCGGGTCTTGGCGACCTTGGCCAGTTGCTTTTTCAGCCGCACGATCTGTTCGTCGATGGCGCGGCGGTCAGCCTCTAGCTGGGTTTCGCCGGGGCCGCCGACAAAGCCAAGCCCGCCGCGCTGGCGTTCCAGGTGGGTCCAGGCGCGCACCAGCCGCGTGCGCTGATAGGACAGCGCCGCCAGATCGACCTGCAGCACGCCTTCGCGGGTGCGGGCGCGGTCGGCGAAGATTTCCAGAATCAGCCCGGTGCGGTCCAGCAGCTTGACCTGCCATTCCTTTTCCAGATTGCGTTGCTGCACCGGCGTCACATGGCCATCGACCAGCACCAGTTCGACCTCGGCCGCTTTCATCGCCGCGCCAATCTCGGCGATCTTGCCCGATCCGAACAGCCAGCCCGCCCGCAACTTGGCCAGCGGCACGATCTGCGATCCGACCACCTGCAACCCCGGCAGGGCCGCAGCCAGGGCAACGGCCTCTTGCAGCGCAGGCTTGGCTGGCCGGCGGGCGCGATCGGATGCGATGTCGGGGTGCAGCACCCAGGCCCGTGTGGGCGTGGGCGTGTGGTCTTCAAAGCCCGTAATTATTCCTCACCATCATACAGGTTGATCGGCTGAGACGGCATGATGGTAGAAATCGCATGTTTGTAAACAAGCTGCGACTGGCCATCGCGGCGCAGCAGCACACAAAAATTGTCAAACCATGTGATCACGCCTTGCAGCTTGACCCCGTTGATCAAGAAAATCGTTACCGGAACCTTGGTCTTGCGGACGTGATTCAGAAACGCGTCCTGAAGGTTCTGTTTGTCGGCAGCCATTATTTTTATTGCCTTTATCAGTTGTCGACACCCTGCAAGGGTATCCCTGTTCACTTATTGCCACGACTATGTAATGAGCCTGCCGGAGATTCCAGCCCAAAATCACCACGGCAAAGGCAAAGATTTCGCATCTGCGGCATTACTGCCGCCAGAATTCTGGGTTCAGCAGCGCGATGATCGCCAGCGTTTCCAGCCGCCCCACGACCATCGCCACCGCGATGATCGCCTTGCCGGCCGCGGTCAGTTCCTCGAAACTGATCGGGTGTTCGCCCGCCACCGCCGCCAGCGGGCCGGTGGTCGACAGCGCGGCAACGGCCAGGATGGTCACGTCCTCGAACCCCAGCCCGGTCAGCGACAGCGCCGACATCACCACCGCCAGGCTGAGCGCGAACAGCATGAAGGCGATCCAGGCGACATAGGCGCCCTGACGGCGGATATGTCGGGCAAAGCGGCCCGATCCGCCCACCGATGACGGATGCACCAGCTTTTCCATCTCGCGCATGCCATGCTTGTACAGCGCATAGACCCGCAGCAGCTTGACCCCGCCCGCCGTGGTCGCCACCCCACCCCCCACCAGCGCCAGCCCCAGCAGAACCAGCCCCGGCGTGGGCAGGCCCGACCAGGCGCGGGCCTCGTCCCAGTCGGCCGAAATGAAGCCGGTGGTGCTCAGAAATGAGAACACCGAGAATACGCTGCCCCACAGCGCGTGCAAGGCGGCGGACAGGTTCCGGGTATCGTTCACCTCATAGGCGCCCACCCAGTGGCGGATGAACAGCAGGGTCGGCACGATGGCCACGCAAAGGATGCCCATGCCGAATTCTGGATCCCTGCGCAATTGCCGCCAACCGCCCTGACGCGGATCCGGCGCGAAGGTCCGGCGAGACAATGCAAAGATGAAGAACAGGAATATGATCGCTTCGCCGCCGATGCCGGTCTTGCCGCCCGCAACCCCGCCCACGGGAGAAATGCCGCTGCTGGCCAGCGTCGACATCGCGTGACAGATACCCACCAGCGCCGTTTCGCCCGCCAGCACCAGCAGCACCCATAACAGGCCGGTCAGCCCGGCATAGATCGGCGCAAAGCGCAGGCTGTATCGCATCAGCCGCTCACGCGGGTCGATGGTGCGCGCGCCGGCCATCTGGCCGGTAACAGCGCCCCGGCCGATGGTTTCAGATGAAATCACCTCGAACCCGCCCAGATTCATCGGGGCCAGAATGGCAATCGCCATGACCCAGACGAAAAACCCGCCCAGCCAGCCGACCAGCGCCCGCCACAGATGCACCGAAGGCGCCAGCCGTGCCGGATCATCGAACAAGGTCGCGCCTGTCGTGGTCAGGCTGGACACCATTTCGAACCAGGCATTCATCAGCGTCGTATCGCGCACCGATTCGACAAAGGGCACGGCCAGCATCAGCGGCAGCGCCCCGAAAAACAACGGCAACGCCAGCAGATGGCTGCGTGTCAGGTTGCGCGACCGGTTGTGATACATGGCGATGGCCAGCAGAACGACCAGAAACAGGAACTCTGCCCCGCTGTAGAAAAAGCTGCGCGCCGTCAGCCAGTCACGCACCGCCAGCGCATGCATGGCCGGTACGAACATCGCCGCCGCGCCCAGCCCCATCAGGATCACGACCAGCGGTATGTTCAGCAGCACCCGCATCAGCGCGTCAGAAAAAGTCGATGGAGACCTGCAGCAGGCGCTCCACTTCGGGGACATCCGCGCTGAGGCTGAACAGGGCGATCACGTCGCCTTCCTCGATACGGGTCTGGGCTTCGGGGCGGATCACCTTGTTGCCCTTGCGCACGGCGCCCACCAGAACGCCTTCGGGAAATTCGATGTCGCGGATCATCCGGCCGGCAATGGGCGAGGTGGACAGAACCTGCGCCTCGATCACCTCGGCCTCGGCATCGCCGATGGAATAGACCCCGCGCACCCGGCCATGGCGGATATGGCGCAGGATCGAGCTGACAGTGGTGGCGCGCGGGTTGATATACGCATCAATCCCCAGCGGCCCCATCAGCGGCACCAGTGTGGGATCATTGACCAGGCAGATCGCCATCGGACAGCCCGCCGCCTTGGCACGCACGGCGGCCAGCATGTTGGTCTTGTCATCGTCCGTGACCAGCAACACCGCATCGGCGCGGTCGATATTGGCCTCGGTCAGCAGGGCCATATCCATGCCGTCGCCGTTCAAAACGATGGTGCGTTCCAGCGCATCAGCCGCGATCTCGGCCTGGGGGCGGCTTTTCTCGATCACCTTGGCGCGGATGCGGTTCACCCGGCTTTCCAGTTCGCGCGCGACGGCCAACCCGACATTGCCCCCGCCGATGATCACCACGCGCTCTTGCTTCTTGACGATCTTGCCGAAGATTTCCATCGTTCGGTCCACGTCTTCGACATGTGAAAAGACATAGACCTGATCGCCGGGGAAAAGCTGATCGCCCGGTGCCGGGGCAAACAGGCGGCCGTCGCGGCGCACGCCCACCACGATGGTGCGCAGGGTGGAAAACAGATCGGTCAACTGGCGCAGCGGCGTGTTCACCACCGGGCAATCATCGTCCAGCTGAATTCCCAGCAACTGTGCCTTGCCATCCATGAAGCTTTCAGTGTCGAAGGCCGACGGGGCCGCCAGGCGCTGCAGCGCGGCCTCGGCCACCTCGCGTTCGGGCGATATCACCACGTCGATGGGCAGATGGTCGCGGCGATACAGGTCGGAATAAATCGCCGTCAGATAGCTTTGCGCCCGCAGGCGCGCGATCTTGCGCGGAATGGCGAACACGGAATGGGCCACCTGACAGGTGACCATGTTCACCTCGTCCGAATGGGTGGCGGCGATGATCATGTCGGCATCGCGCGCGCCGGCCTGATCCAGAATATCAGGATATGACGCAAATCCCGCCACCCCCTGCACATCCAGCGTATCCATCGCCCGGCGCACCAGTTCGGCGTTGTTGTCCACGACGGTCACGTCGTTCTTTTCGTTCGCCAGATGGCGGGCGATCTGCCAGCCCACCTGGCCCGCGCCGCAGATGATGACCTTCATGTCCGTGCCCCATTGCCTTGCTTCGCCAACCCTTGGCAGAAGCTGCCCGAGGGGTCAATCACACCTCTTCCTCGTCGTCGTCTTCGATATGGGCAATGCGGGTGCCCGTCTTGTTGCTGGTCACGACACCCAGCGATTTCAGTTTGCGATGCAGGGCCGATCTTTCCATGCCCACAAAGGTGGCGGTGCGGCTGATATTGCCGCCAAAGCGGTTGATCTGCGTCAGCAGGTATTCCCGCTCGAACAATTCGCGCGCCTCGCGCAGGGGCAATGTGGCCAGCCCCCCCGACAGGATCACGCGGCCGTCTTCCTCGGCGCCATCGCCAGCCGGACCGGGCAGTTCGCGTGCCTCGATTGCACCGGCACCCTCGCCCAGGATCAGAACCCGTTCGATGACATTCTTCAACTGGCGCACATTGCCGGGCCATTGCATCGTCTGCAGCAGCGCTAGCGCCTCGTCCGACAGGCCGCGCAGCGGCAGGCCCTGCGTCTGATTGAAGGTTTCGACGAAATAGGCGACCAGTTCGGGGATGTCCTCGCGCCGTTCGTCCAGCGGCGGCACGGCGATGGGCACCACATTCAGCCGGTGATACAGTTCCTGCCGGAATTTCCCCAGCGCGATTTCCGTCCGCAAATCGCGGTTGGTCGAGGATATCACCCGCAGATCGACCCGCACATTGCTGTTGCCACCCACGCGTTGAAACTGCTGATCGACCAGCACGCGCAGGATCTTTGACTGGGTGCCCAGCGGCATGTCGGCGATTTCGTCGAAATACAGAACCCCGCCATTGGCCTGCTCCAGCAATCCCGGCTCTATCCCGCGATCGGCGCGTTCACGGCCAAACAGCACTTCCTCCATGTTGTCGGGGTCGATCGAGGCCGAATTGACCGTCACGAACGGGCCGCTATCCCGGCTGGAATTGCTGTGGATATAGCGGGCGGCCAGTTCCTTGCCCGACCCGGCCGGGCCGGTCAGCATGACGCGGCTGTTCGATTTCGTGACCTTGTCCAGATTGGCTTTCAACGCCTTGAAGGCCGATCCGGACCCAACCATGCGCGACGACGTAACATCGCGCCGGCGCAGTTCCAGGTTTTCGCGCCGCAACCGCGAGGCCTCCATCGCGCGGCGGATCACCACCAGCAGCTGATCAATATTGAACGGCTTTTCGATGAAGTCATAAGCGCCCTGCTTGATCGCGGCCACCGCGATTTCGATATTGCCATGCCCCGAAATGATGACAATCGGAATATCCCGGTTGTCGCGCTTGACGGTCGACAGGATGTCGATGCCGTCCATATTGCTGTCCTTGAGCCAGATATCGAGGATCAGCATCGCGGGCGGTTCGCTGTTGATCGCGGCCATGCATTCGTCGGAATTTGCGGCCAGGCGGGTCGTATAGCCCTCGTCGCGCAGAATATCCGAAATCAGTTCCCTAATGTCGCGTTCGTCGTCGACGATCAGAATATCGCCCATTGCTCGGTCCTCTTTTTTCATTCCGCCACGGCCTTGGCCGGCCACTGCGCCGCCGCAGCCAGCGGCAGTCGTATTTCGGCCTGTGCACCGTGGTGGTGGTTACCTTCAAAAATGGCGGCATCGGTCAAAACCAATGTGCCACCATGCTCCTCGATAATCTTCTTGACGATGGGCAGGCCCAGCCCGGTGCCCTTGTCGCGCGTCGTGACATAGGGTTCGAACAGGCGCGCGCGATCCTCGGGCAGGCCGATACCGTTATCGGCGATGCGGATCACGGCCTGATCGCCCTCGACCGTCAGCGCAACCCGCATCTGCGGGCGATATCCATCCGGCGCACCGGTTTCGATCAGGGTCTCGGTCGCCTCGCCGCCATTCTTGATAAGATTGGTCAGGGCCTGCCCGATCATCGTGGCGTCCAGATTGACCAGAACCTGACCATCGGGCAGATCGGTGACGAATGCCACGCCCGGCTGTCCGCTTTCCTGCAACAGGACGGCATCGCGCACCAGCGCGGCCAGATCGGCGGGCTTGCGATCTGGTTCGGGCATTCGGGCGAATTTTGAAAACTCGTCCACGATACGGCGCAGATCGCCGGTCTGGCGGATGATGACATCGGTATACTGGTCCAGCAGCCCGGCCTCATCGCCGACAATCGGGCGAAACTTGCGCTTGAGCCGCTCGGCCGACAACTGAATCGGGGTCAGCGGGTTCTTGATCTCATGCGCGATGCGCCGGGCCACATCGCCCCAGGCGGCCATGCGCTGGGCGCTGACCAGTTCGGTCACATCGTCAAACGCCACCACATAGCCTTCGGGCGCGCCATCGGCATTGCGCCGCGTGGCGATCCGCACCAGCAGGCTTTCCAGTTTGCCGCGGCGGGTCAGGCGCAGCTCTTCCTGCGCGGTTTCGGCCCCCTTGGCATGCAGGCGCGCAAACAGCGGCGTGAATTCCGGCACGGCATCGCCCAGCGGGCTGCCCTGATCGCGGGTCTCGTCCAGATCCAGCAGGCGCAGGGCCGAACGGTTCATGAAATCCAGCCGCCCTTCGGTATCCAGCCCGATCACCCCGGCCGTTACCGACCCCAGAACGGAATCGAACAGCCGGCGCCGGTCTTCGATCTGGCGGTTGTTTTCCAGCAGGGTCGTGCGCTGGCGTTTCAACTGGCGCGTCATCTGGTTGAACATCCGTCCCAGCATGGCGATTTCATCGTCGCCGCGTTCCTCGATCACGCGCACGTCCAGATCACCCGCACCGACCCTTTGTGCAGCCCCCGCCAGCCGGCCCACCGGCCGGGCCAGGCTTTCGGCCACCCACAACCCGAACCAGATCGCCGCCAGAATGATGATCAGCGCGAATCCGATATAAAGCAGCCCGAATTCGAACAGCAGCCGCCCGCGTTCGCTTTCAAGCTGTTGATAGAATTTCGCGGTTTCCTGCGTGCTGTCCAGCAGGTTCAGGATATCGCCATCGACGCTGCGCGACACATACAGATACCTGTCAACCTGGGCCTGCAGCTTGACCAGCGCGCGAAATTCGTCGTTGTCCCAGTCCTGTATCAGAACCGTTTCACCCTGTGCGGCGCGGCGCAGGGCCTCCTCCGAGGGGCGTTCGTAATCAAACAGATATGACCGTTCGCCGCGCACGCTGATATCGCCAGCCGCGTCGATCACATAGGCCTCTTTCAGGCCGCGCTGAACCTGGGCCTGGGCTGATCCCAGCCGCTGGCGCAATTCGCCATCAGACACGACCCAGAAGACACCGCGGGTCTGGTCCAGATAATTGGCCACGGCAGTTACATCGGCGATCAGGTCCTGGCGATGCTCGGCCTCATATGCCTCGGCCGCCTCCAGCGACGAACCCACGACCTGGCGCACCCGGTCCGAAAACCAGCCCTCCAGCCCGGTATTGACCGTGACCACGGCAAAAACGGCCACCAGAACGGTCGGGATCAGCGCGATCAGCGCGAAAATACCGGTCAGCCGAAGGTGCAGCTGCGAACCCGCTGAACGCCGGCGGCGGGCGGCGATCATCTGCACGACGCGATACATCACCAGCGCCGCGACCACCAGGATATAGACTAGATCGCACAGGATGACCGTGCGCAGCCAGCCCGACGAAGCCCCCTGATCGAGCGGGCCCAACATCAGGAAGGTCGCCAGGGCCAGCAATGGCCCAAGGATGCCCAGACCCAGCGTCGCGGCGTTCTGAACGCGCCGCTGTCGGCGCAACCGCGCCAGAAGGTCCCAGGTTGCGCTCGGCGCGGGGCTTCGCACTACCAGCCTCTTACAATTGTGCCTGAACAGGCGACTTACACAAGATATCGTGGCGCACCTTTCCGACAAGGCCGGTGCGACACGGCGATGTTGCCGTTTTACATCAACTTGCGACGGCGTGTCACGCGAATATCAAGGTCGGTGATCTTCTTGCGCAAAGTATTGCGGTTGATTCCCAGAAGATCGGCGCATTTCGCCTGATTTCCACCCGATGCTTCCAGCGCGATCTCGATCAGGGGCATCTCGATTTCGCGCAGGATGCGCCCATACAGGCCCGGCGGCGGCAGAACGCCGCCATGCAGATCGAAATAACGCCGCAGATGCTTGTAGACCGAGGCCGACAGTTTCTCGCCCTCGCCCCCGCCAACCAGCGGTTCGATCTCGGGCTGATTACCCAGAATCTGCTCTACCTCGGCGCGGCGGATGGTGGTTTCCGAACTGGTCACGACAAGGCGGCGGATGGTGTTTTCCAGCTGGCGCACATTGCCCGGCCAGCTATAGGCGCGGATCAGTTCGAACGCATCGGGCGAAAAGCGGCGCAGCGACAGCCCGTCGCGTTCGGCGCGCGCCAGAAAATGTTCGGCCAGCAGCGGGATGTCGTCGACCCTTTCGCGCAGGGCCGGCACATTCACGGTGACGCCCGACAGCCGATAGAACAGATCCTGGCGAAAGGCGCCCTCTTCCATGCGGCTGGTCAGGTCGGTCTGGCTGGTGGCCATGATGCGCGGGGCGTTGTCGGACAGCGCGTCCAGCATCCGCACGATGCGCGCCTGGGCTTCGGGCGACAGGTCGCTGACCTCGTCAAACAGGATCGACCCGCCGCGCGCCCGCGACAACAGCTCTGACGGGCCATCCATCCCCATCAGGTCACTGGCCGAGGCGGTGACAAACGGCAGGCCGCGCCGATCGGAAAAATCGTGTATGGCGCGGGCGATCAGCGACTTGCCGGTGCCGCTTTCGCCCGTGACCAGCACCGGCAGGTCGGTGTTCATCACCCGCGCCACCAGCCGATAGAGGGCCTGCATCTGTGGCGTGCGCCCGACAAGCGGCAGATCGTCGGACATCTCTGTGATCGGCTCGACCGGCTTGGGCCCCGGCAGGCGGCGCTTGGTTTCCAGCGCACGGGCCGCCCGCTTCATCAGATCGGGCAGATCGAATGGTTTGGGCAGATAATCAAAGGCCTCGGCCTCGGCGGCCTGAATCGCCGTCATGATCGTGTTCTGCGCCGAAATCACGATTACCGGCAGGCCGGGGCGTTCAAGGCTGATCTTGGGCAGCATTTCCAGCCCGTTGCCATCGGGCATGATCACGTCGGAAATGACCAGATCGCCCTTGCCCTCTTCGACCCAGCGCATCAGCGTCATCAGCGACGATGTCGCATGCACCCGGCATCCCGCGCGCGTCAGCGCCTGGGTCAGAACCGTTCGGATTGTGCGGTCATCATCAGCGACCAGAACCGTGCCATCCATCTGCTATCCTCTGGTTAAATTGGCCATGTCAGTCTTCCGCCTTGGGCGCGACCGGCAGGGAAATACGAAATACCGTGCGTCCGGGCACCGATTCGACCCCGATCAGGCCTTCGTGGTCCGAGACGATCTTTGATACCAGCGCCAGCCCCAGACCGGTGCCATTTTCGCGCCCTGATACAAAAGGTTCAAAAATCTCGCTGGCAATCTCGGGCGGCAGACCGGGGCCGTCATCGACGATTTCGATCTGCAGCGGCACCGGCTGGCCCGATCCATCCTGCCGCCGCCGCCGCAACGACAGATCATAAAAGGTGCGGATGCGGATCACACCGCCGACGCCCGAGCGCAGGCAGGCCTCGCTGGCGTTCTTCAAAAGGTTCAGGAAAACCTGCAACAACTGATCCCCATCCGCCCAGGTCGGCGGCAACGAGGGATCGTATTCCTCGATGATCATCATCTTGGCGGCAAAGCCCACCGTGGCCGATTTGCGCGCCCTGTCCAGCAGGTCGTGCAGATTGACCGCCTTGCACTGGGGCGGGCGCAGATTGCCGAACTGTTCGACCTGTTCCAGCAATTTGACGATGCGGCGACTTTCGGCGACGATCAGGTCGGTCAGTTCCAGGTCTTCGTCCTTCAGGCCCATCGACAAAAGCTGGGCCGCGCCGGTGATGCCCGCCAGCGGGTTCTTGATTTCATGGGCCAGCATTTCCGCCATGCCGATTGCCGATTTCGCCGCCGATTTCGATGACTGCGCCCGGCCCAGCCGCTCGGCGATGTCGCGCGGTGAAATCAGCAACAGCATCGTGCCGTCAGATTCGTTCAGGGGCGCGATATGCAGGTTGCATTGAATGGCGGGCTTGGGCGGGGTCGAAACCGCGATATCGTTGATGACGATCTCGGCATGGTTGTCGCGGGCACGGTCGAAGGCCTCTTCCAGCATCGCCTCGACATGCAGCTTTTCCCAGATATAGGCCCCCGCCAGCGCCCGGATCGAGCGGTTTATGAAATGCTCGGCCGCCGGGTTGATTTCGGAAAACCGGTTTTCGCGGTCAACGATGATCGCGGGCACCGGCATGGCCGTCCAGATCTTGTCGCGCGGCTTGCTCATGCGGCCAACCTGTTGTCCTGCGACAGCGCCTGCGGCAGCGCACGCAACACCTGGCCGGGGCTGTCGGATGTCAGAATCGCGCGCCGCAGCACCGCCGGGGTGCCAGCGTGATCCATATACCAGCCCAGATGCTTGCGCGCGACCCGCGCCCCCAGCGTGATCCCGTAAAAGGTCAGCATCTGCTGATAGTGTTCGGCCACCATATCGGCCAGATCCGGCCCAATGGGCGCATCGGGGGCGGCAGCCCCCGTCAGGGCCAACGCGATCTGCGCCAGCAGCCAGGGCCGCCCCTGTGCGGCACGCCCGATCATCACCCCATCGGCCCCTGACAGGACAAGCGCCTGACGCGCCGTATCGGCATCGGTGATATCGCCATTCGCGATCACCGGCACGCCGACTGCCTGTTTGACAGCGGCAATGGCGGCCCAATCGGCCTGTCCGGTGTAGAACTGGCAGCGTGTGCGCCCATGCACCGTGATCATCTGCACACCGGCCTGTTCGGCGCGAGCCGCGATTTCAGGTGCGTTGCGCCCGTCATCGTCCCAGCCCAGCCGCATCTTCAGCGTCACCGGCACATCGACCGCATCGACCACAGCCGAAATCAGCGACAAGGCATGATCCGGATCGCGCATCAGCGCCGAGCCAGACAGCCCGCTGGTGACCCGCTTGGCAGGGCAGCCCATGTTGATGTCGATGATCCGGGCGCCGTTGGCGGCAACCATGCGGGCGGCCTCGGCCATCCAGTGCGCCTCTCGCCCGGCAAGCTGAACGGCGGTGTTTTCGATCCCCAACCCCAGTTCGGCGCGGTCGCGGGTGCCCGGACGGGCATTGACGATATCCTGGCTGGCGACCATTTCGCTGACCACCAGCCCGGCCCCATAGCGCGAGACCAGGTTACGAAACGGCAAATCGGTGATTCCGGCCAATGGTGCCAGAAAAACCGGCGGCGTCAGCGCCTTGTCTGCCAGATGAATCGTCAAATGCTTAATCCTTGAGCAATTGATACAGCAGGTAAGCTTGCCCGCGCGATATTGCAATCATAAGACGACCACAAATGCGGCGCGAAAAGACAGCTGCATAATATTTGAGCGTTATTACCCCGGCCAGCACGCCGTTGCCCTGCGAGGCAGCAACGCTTAAACCGGACTGAAACCACAGCGGGGAAGCATGAACACAGCCGCGATCATCGTTGCCGCCGGGCGTGGCAGCCGCATGGGCGGCGGCATTCCCAAACAGTATCGCGCGCTGGACGGCCAACTGGTGCTGGCGCATTGCATCGCGCGTTTTGCGGCACATCCGCGTATCGGCCAGATCATCGTCGTCACCCATCCCGATGACGCGGCCCTGTTCGACATAATCGCCGCAGCCGGGGTGATCCGGGTCGATGGCGGGGCCAACCGGGACGATTCCGTGCGCGCGGGGCTGGCCGCCGTCCGGCCCCCTGCCCGCACCGTTCTGATCCATGACGGCGCGCGCCCGCTGGTATCGGCGGGCCTGATCGACCGGGTGCTGGATGCGCTGGCCGACCACCCCGGCGCGGCCCCGGCCCTGCCGGTCACCGATGCGCTGTGGCGCGGCGCGGCGGGCCGGGTGCTGGCCAGCCATCCGCGCGACGGGCTGTTCCGGGCGCAGACGCCGCAAGGCTTTGATCTGGCCGCGATCCGCGCTGCCCATGCTGCCCATCCCGGTGGCGCCGCCGATGATGTGGCCGTGGCACTGGCGGCGGGTCTTGACGTGGCCATTGTGCAGGGGGATGAGGATAACCTGAAACTGACCCATCCCGGCGATTTCGCCCGGGCAGAGCGGATCTTGCGGGGGATGCAGATGGATATTCGCACCGGAAACGGCTTTGACGTGCATAAATTCGGCCCCGGCGATGCCGTAACCCTGTGCGGCGTGACGATTGCGCACAGCCACGGGCTGGTCGGCCATTCCGATGCCGATGTGGGCATGCATGCGCTGACCGATGCGATCTATGGCGGGCTGGCCGAAGGCGATATCGGCCAGCATTTCCCGCCGTCCGACCCCCAGTGGAAAGGCGCCGACAGCGCGGTGTTTCTGCGCCATGCCGCCGAACGGGCCCGCAGCCGTGGCTTTGCGATCACCCATTGCGATGTCACGCTGATCTGCGAACACCCCAAGATCGGGCCGCATTCGGGTGCGATGCGCGCGGCGCTGGCGGCCATCATGGGCATTGATCCGGACCGCGTCAGCGTCAAGGCAACAACGTCGGAAAAACTGGGCTTTACAGGGCGCGGCGAAGGCATTGCATCAATTGCAACCGCCACGATATTGAAATCATGATACGTTTTATCACAACATTCGGATTTATCGGCCTGTTGCGCCCCGCGCCGGGCACCTGGGGGTCAGCCGTGGCCGTTGCGCTGGCGATCGTGCTGCACGGGCTGGGCGGCTTTCCCCTGCTGGCGCTGGCCACGGTTGCCGTGACCGTACTGGGTTTTTGGGCCGTCGCGCGTGACATTGCCGGGCGCGACGACAAAGACCCGTCCGAGATCGTGATAGACGAGGTCGCAGGCCAGTGGCTGGCGCTGCTGGCCCCATCCTTTGGGTTTTGGCAGGCCGGGCTGGACAGCTGGAATTTTCCCCTGCCGGGCTGGATCACCGCCTTTGTGATGTTCCGCCTGTTCGATATCTGGAAACCCTGGCTGGTGGGCTGGGCCGATCGCAAGAAGGGCGCGGTTGGCGTGATGCTGGACGATCTGATCGCGGGCGTGTTCGCCGGGCTGGTCGTCATGCTGGCGGCATTCCTGTATCACGGGGTGATCATGCGATGAACGGCGATCTTCTGGCCCTTGCCCGCGCGCGCGGCGCGATGATCGCCACCGCCGAAAGCTGCACCGGCGGGCTGATCGCGGGGGCGATCACCGATGTCGCCGGATCATCGGATATCTTCGATCGCGGCTTTGTCACCTATTCCAACGCCGCCAAGCGCGACATGCTGGGCGTGCGCGACGACACGCTGACCGCCTTTGGCGCGGTGTCCGAACCCGTTGCCCGTGAAATGGCCGATGGTGCGCTGGCCCGGTCGGCCGCCACGCTGGCGGTATCGGTCACCGGCATCGCCGGGCCGGGCGGATCGGATCACAAACCCGAAGGCCGGGTCTGTTTCGCGCTGGCGCAGGCAGGCCGCCCCACCCGCACCGAAACCGTTGATTTCGGCGCCATCGGGCGCGCAAATGTGCGCCGCGCCACGGTTGATCACGCGCTGGCGCTGTTGTGCAAGGCGCTGAGCTGAACACTGTTTTTTGTGCTTGCCCGCACAAAGACCTTTGCCAACCGCCCAGATTATTTGCATAACCCCCCGAACTGCCGAAACGGCAGGCAAAACGCCCAAAGCGGCGCGAATATGGGGGATAAGGAATGAACGGGGCTGATACCGCCTGGATATTGGTGGCCACCGCGCTGGTGCTTTTCATGACATTGCCGGGGCTTGCGCTGTTTTACGGCGGGCTGGTGCGCGCACGAAATGTGCTGAGCGTGTTCATGCAATGCTTTGCCATCGCCTGTTTGATGAGCGTGCTATGGCTGCTGGCCGGCTATTCCATCGCCTTTGGTTCTGGCGGGCCGATATGGGGCGGGTTCGGCAAGATCCTGTTGCTGGGCGTTGGCGAGGATGATCTGGCCGGCACCCTGCCCGAGATCCTGTTCTTCGCTTTCCAGATGACTTTCGCGATCATCACCCCCGCCCTGATCGTGGGGGCCTATGTTGAACGCATCGGATTTGGCTTTGTTCTTTTGTTTTCAGGGCTGTGGATGCTGATCTGCTATGCCCCGGTCACGCATTGGATCTGGGGCGGCGGGTTTCTGGCCGATGGCGGTATTTTCGGAGCCACAGGCGTGCGCGATTTCGCGGGCGGCATCGTGGTGCATGAAACCGCCGGGCTGGCCGCGCTGGTGATCGCTGTCATCCTGGGCCCGCGCCGCGACCGCCACAAGCCGCCGCACAACCCCGGTTATGTCATGATCGGCGCGGCCATGCTGTGGGTGGGCTGGTTCGGCTTCAACGGCGGCTCGCAACTGGCGGCAGATGGCGGCGCGGCGATGGCGCTGACGGTCACGCATATCTCGGCCGCCACCGCCAGCCTGAGCTGGGCCGCGTGGGAGCGTCTGAAATACGGCAAGGCGTCAATGGTTGGCCTTGTCACCGGCACCATCGCGGGGCTTGCCTCGATCACGCCGGCCTCGGGCTTTGTCGGGCCGGTGCACGCGCTGATCATCGGTGCGGTTGCCGGGGTGCTGTGCCAGGAGGCGGTGAACCTGATCCGCAACCGCCTGAAGATCGACGACACGCTGGACGTGTTCGCGGTTCATGGTATCGGCGGCATCTTCGGCACGATCATGATCGCCGCCTTCGGGCTGGGAAGCTGGGCCGCCCAGCTGGGGTCGCTGGCGATTGTGGGGCTGTTCACTGTGGTGGTCACGGTCGTTATCGCGAAGCTGGCCGCGCTGGTTGCGCCGATGCGCGTCGATGCGGAAACCGAGGAAACCGGGCTTGATCTGGCCGCGCATGGCGAACGGGCCTATGAAATAATGTCCTGACATACGCGCAGCATCCGGCCGGGAAAAACCGGCCGGATATCAGGGCTGTCCATCACCATAAAGCTGAACGGCGCGCCGCTCGAACGCCCTGACGACGCGCAACATCGCCTCGTTGAAGACGACGCCGATCACGCTTTGCAGGATGCGGTTCTTGAACTCGAAATCGACGAAGAAATCGACCTCGCAGCCGCCCTGATCCAGATCGCGGAAGGCCCAGGTCGATTTCATGTATCTGAACGGCCCATCCAGATATTCGGTGTCGATCTTGCCTGCCTCGGGCCACAGGGTGACGCGGCTGCCGAACCGTTCGCGGAACACCTTGAACGAGATCACCAGATCGGCCTCCATCACCTCGCCGCCGTCAATGGGTCTGCGCGAGCGGATACGCGCAGCCGCCGTCCAGGGCAGGAATTGCGGATAGGATGCGACATCGGCCACCAGATCATACATCTGTCTGGCGCTATAGGGCATCGTGCGTGTTTCGGAATGGGTCGGCATGGGGCATTTGTTTTGATATGGGTCAGGGGGTCATTTCCACGACGGGAACCGGAATTCAAGGGTAAGCCATGCCAGACAGACCATATGTGATCGACGAAATGATTTCCGCCAAGACAATCGCCGCCCGGGTCGAGGCCCTGGCGGCCGACATAACCGCGCATTTCGCCGATACCGACAAGCTGATCGTGGTCGGGCTGTTGCGCGGGTCGTTCGTGTTCATCGCCGATCTGGTGCGCGAATTGCGCCTGCCGGTCGAGGTCGATTTTCTGGAGGCCTCATCCTATGGCAACAGCACCCAAAGCAGCCGCGAGGTGCGTATCCTGAAAGACCTGCGCGGAGAGATCGAGGGCCGCGACGTGCTGGTGGTGGAAGATATCGTCGATACCGGCTTTACCCTGTCGCATGTGATGCACATCCTGCAGGGGCGCAAACCCAGACGGCTGGAAATTTGCGCCCTTCTGGATAAACCGGCCCGGCGCGAGGTGCCGATCAAGGCAACATGGACGGGATTTGAAATTCCCGACGAATTCGTGGTGGGCTATGGCATCGACTTTGCCCAGCGCAACCGCAACCTGCCTTATATCGGCAAGGTCCGGTTCACGCAGAATGCCGGGTGACGGGGGCAAAGCGCCCCCGCCCGCGCGTGTGATCAGGCCTTGCCCTTGTAGATATCGACCAGCTTGCCCAGCATATCCAGCGCATCCTCGCGCGAACGTTGAAAGCTGTTGCGCCCGATGATGCTGCCATTGCCGCCGCCATCGCGGATCGCGCGGGCATCGTCATACACGCTGTCGGAGCCCTTCTTGGCGCCGCCCGAAAAGACCACGATGCGACGGCCGCCGAACGAGGCCTGCATGCAATGACGCACCCGCGCGGCTTGCGTCGCGATATCGATCTTCTGATCCTCATAGACCTTCTTGGCCTCGGGCAGCATCAGATGGTCGGTCGACAGCTTGATCTTGATGATATGCGCGCCGATCAGCGCGGCGATCTGGGCGGCATAGGCGGCGACATCAATCGCGGTCTCGCCATCCTTGGTGATCGCCTCGCCGCGCGGATAGGACCAGATCACGGTTGCAACACCCTTGGCGGCGGCTTCGCGGCGCATCTCGACGATTTCCTCGAACATGTCCAGCGCGCAGTCCGATCCCGGATAGATCGTGAACCCGATCGCCGAACAGCCCAGCCGCAGCGCGTCATCAACCGATGCGGTCACGGCCTGGTTCTTGCCGGCGGTGCCCGACATCAGCGAATTGGCAGAGTTGCATTTCAGGATGGTCGGGATCTGGCCGGCGAATGTGTCAGCGCCCGCCTCGATCATGCCCAGGGGGGCGGCATAGGCGTTCAGGCCCGCATCCAGCGCCAGTTGATAATGGTAATGCGGATCATAGCCTGCCTCGTTGGGCGCGAAAGACCGGGCCGGACCATGTTCAAAACCCTGATCGACCGGCAGGATGATCATCTTGCCGGTGCCGCCCAGCTTGCCCTGCATCAGCATCCGGCACAGGTTCGCCTTGACGCCGGGGGTATCGCCTTCGTAATTCGACAGGATTTTCTGGACGGTGCGGGTGGCCTTCATGACAATGGTCCTTTTGTTGAAACGGGAATTTGCACTGGGGCTTAGAAGGGGCGGGCCGCGCATGCAATATCGTTCGCGCTAACGGCATCCAAACTGTGGGCAGATCGGCGACAGTCGGCCTGATTACCCGGTTCTGAAATTGCCTTTTGCGCCAATACCCGCGCCAGGCCGCAATTTTTCTGCAAAAAATCGGGTTCAGGCAGGGGTTTCGGCCTTCTTTTCCCATCGGCCCGACTCTTCTGACCAATATTGCGCCGCCACCCCTGCCCCGGTCAGCGTCTTCCATTGCACGCGCGCCTGCGCCAGGGCGGCCTGATCATTACCATCGAACAGGATGCAGACCCGCTGCAGCGCCGCAACCTCATCGGGCGCAACATCGGCCCCGTCCACGGCCATCAGGCAGGCTGCGCCATTGGGGCTGTGGGGGCTTGTCGTGATCAGCACCGGCTGATCGACATCAAATTCTCCCCCTGCCAGCCCATGCGGCAGGAACCCGTCTTCGGGGTGGGTCCACAGGGCCTCGTCCAGCCAGGTCAGCCTTGCGCTGTCCCTGCCCCGCACCACCACCCGCCAGCCAGCCGCCAGCGAACGCTCCAGCAGCGGCGGCAAAACCTGTTCCAGCGGGCGGCGGGTCAGGTGATAGAACAGGGCGTTGCCCATCGCCTAGGCTTCGAACCGGTCACGCACCAGGCGGTCCAGCGCCAGGACGCCCCAGCCGGTGGCGCCCTTGGGGGCCAGCGTGGTGTCGGATTTGACGCTGGCAACCCCCGCGATATCCAGATGGATCCAGGGGCAGCCGTCTTTGACAAACCGTTGCAGGAACTGCGCCGCCGTGATCGAGCCTGCATCGCGCCCGCCGACATTCATCATGTCGGCCACCCGCGATTTCAGCTTTTCGTCATAGGCGGCATCCAGCGGCATCCGCCAGGCGCCTTCGCCCTCGGTGGCGGCGGCCTTCAGGAAGGATGCGGCGAATGCGTCATCATTGCTGAAGACACCGGCCTTTTCATGCCCAAGCGCGATGATGATCGCCCCGGTCAGCGTGGCCAGATTGACCATGGCGGCCGGTTTGAACCGGTCCTGCGCATACCACAGCACATCGGCCAGCACCAAGCGGCCCTCGGCATCGGTATTGATGATCTCGACCGTGTCGCCCTTCATCGAGGCCACGACATCGCCGGGGCGCGTCGCGGTGCCCGAGGGCATGTTTTCCACCAGCCCGACCAGCCCGACCACATTGGCCGGGGCCTTGCGCAGGGCCAGCGCCCGCATCACGCCGGCCACGACACCCGCGCCGCCCATATCCATGGTCATGTCTTCCATGCCGGCGGCGGGTTTGATCGAGATGCCACCTGTATCGAACACCACGCCCTTGCCGATCAGCGCCAGCGGGGCGGCGTCCTTGGCCCCGCCATTCCAGCGCATCACGACCACCTTCGAGGGGCTGGCCGATCCCTGCCCCACGGACAAAAGCAGCCGCATGCCCAGCTTTTCAAGGTCTTCTTCCTCCAGCACCTCGACCTCGACACCCAGATCGCGCAGGGCGGTCAGGCGGGTGGCGAAATCGAAGGTGGTCAGAATATTGGCCGGCTCATTGACCAGGTCGCGGGTGAAGAACACACCCTGCGCCAGGGCAACGATCTGATCGCGGTCCACCGCGTCAACCTTGTCGGTCATCAGGGTGACTGCGCCGGGGCGGGTCTGGTCGCCGGTCTTGTGATCCACAAACTGATAGGCGCGCAGCAGATGGCCCAGGGCGATCTGCCCGGCCCGCCCGATACCGCCGGCCAATACCAGGCAATCGTCCTTGCCCTGCAGCTTTGCCAGGGCGGCACCGGCCTTGCGGGCCTCGTCCACGCTGGGGCGGCGATCAAGGCGCACCACATCCAGCGCCTGTGCCGCCAGCCCGGCCGGAAAGGCCAGCGTTGCGGCCTGCCCCGGTTTCATCTTGGTGAAACCATCGCTTTGGCCGAAACGGGCCAGCGCGCCGCGCGTCAGTTTGTTCACGCGCCGTCCGCAGGCATCCATGCGCCCGCCTTCCCCCAGAAAAACCGCGACACGGCCCGGGGCCTTTGCAATCGCATCCAGATCGGTGGGTTCAATTCGAAACTCGGGTAGGGTTGTCATGCTGATCTCTCCTGTCTGGGCGGTTGATCCTAACTAGCGCCCGGGCGCGTGCTTGACCAGATCGCAGTTTTCCCCCAACACCATCTGGGCTAGGGTCTGCGCGCATTGCCATGGATCACCGGGGGACGTTGTGCCGAAATTCGACCGATACCTTCTGTCGCGCCTGACAGTGCTGTTCGGCTTTTTCGCGCTGGTGCTGGTATCAATCTATTGGGTCAATCAGGCGGTGCGGCTGTTCGATCAGCTGATCGGCGACGGACAATCTGCGCTGGTCTTTCTGGAATTCAGCGCCCTGACCCTGCCCAATGTCATCCGGCTGGTGCTGCCGGTCGCGGCCTTTGCGGCCACGGTCTATACCGTCAACCGCCTGAACAGCGAAAGCGAACTGGTCGTGGTTCAGGCCATGGGCTATTCACCGTTGCGGCTTGCGCGGCCGGTCTTCGTGTTCGGGCTGGGCGTGGCGGTGCTTGTATCCGTGCTGAACCACTTTCTGGTGCCGATCAGCCGCACCGGCCTGGCCGAACGCCGCAACGAGATCGCCGAGAACATCACCGCGCGGCTGCTGACCGAGGGCAAGTTCCTGCACCCTGTCGACGGGATCACCTTTTACATCCGCGAGATCACCCCTGTGGGCGAATTGCATGACATCTTTCTGGCGGATGCGCGCAACCCGGCCAGCCGCACCACCTATACCGCGGAACGGGCGCTGCTGACGCAGGGCGATGACGGACCCAAGCTGTTGATGTTCGAAGGCATGTCACAGACCCTGCGCCGCGAAGGCCGCCGCCTGGCGGTGACACGATTCCGCGATTCGGTTTTCGACATCGCCGCCTTGATGGATCCCGGGCGCATCCGGGGCAAGACGATCGAGGAACTGTCAACGCCGCAGCTGTTGCGCGCAGATCCGGCCCAGAGCGCGCAGATAGGCTCCAGCCCGGCCGAATTCCTGTATGAAGGCCATGCCCGCATCGCACAGCCCTTTCTGGCGCTGGCGGGTGCGCTGATCGGTTTTGCGGCGCTGATGCAGGGCGGGTTCAGCCGGTTCGGGGTCTGGCGGCAGATCATCCTGGCGGTGGTGATGCTGATAGGATTGCAACTGATGGATAATGCCGCGGCCGATTTTGCGCGTTCCGGCAGCGGGTTGTGGCCTGTCGTTTACCTGTCGCCCCTTGTGGGTGTGGTGGTGGCCTATGCGATGCTCCGATATGCGGGCCGGGCCCACAGGACGCGCCGGGGCCGGATACGGGCGAGGGGTGCCGCATGACCCTGCATCTGTATTTCGCGCGCAAATTCGCGCTGACGCTGCTGGCGGTCTTTGCCCTGTTCGCGGCTATCCTGATGTTGCTGGATGTGGTCGATCAGATCCGCCGGTTCGATATCGGCACGATCACCTTCGGCCAGGCGCTGGGGCTGGCGGCGCTGAACACGCCGGCAGGGGTTTACCGGATCCTGCCACTGATCGTGATGCTGTCGGGGCTGGCGCTGTATCTGGGTCTGGCGCGCAGTTCCGAGTTGGTGGTGTCGCGCGCGGCGGGCCGCTCGGCGCTGCGCAGTCTTGTGGCACCGGGCGTGACCGCGCTGCTGGCCGGGTTGTTCGCGGTGGTCGTGCTGAACCCGATGGTGGCAGCCACGACACGCGAACACGAAGACCTGTCCAGCCGCTATTCGCGCGGCGCGGGTGAAGTGCTGTCGATCAGCCCCGAAGGCCTGTGGCTGCGTCAGGGCGATACCGACGGACAGGTGGTGATCCGCGCGGCACGTGCCAATCTGGACGGCACGACGCTGTTCGATGTCACCTTTCTGGGTTTCGGGCCGGGGGTCGGGCCGATATACCGCATCGAGGCCGCCAGCGCCGAACTGACGGATGGCGCCTGGCTGATCTCGGATGCCAAGCGCTGGGATCTGGGCGATCCCGACGCCAACCCCGAACGCGACGCAACCCTGATCGACCAGTTGCGCCTGCCATCCGACCTGACGCGCGACCGCATCCGCGACGGGTTCGGCACGCCCTCGGCCATCGCGATCTGGGATCTGCCCGCCTTTATCAGCGGTCTGGAGCGGGCCGGGTTTTCGGCGCGCCAGCACCGGATATGGTTGCATATGGAACTGGCGATGCCGCTGTTCTTCGTGGCCATGCTGCTGATCGCGGCGGGGTTCACGATGCGTCATACGCGATCGGGGCAGACGGGGGTCATGGTTCTGGCCGCGCTTGGGTTGGGGCTGGCGCTGTATTTCCTGCGCAACTTTGCCCAGGTTCTGGGCGAAAACGGTGATATCCCGGTTCTTCTGGCCGCCTGGAGCCCGCCTCTGATCGGGATCATGCTGTCACTGGGCCTTTTGCTGCATCTGGAGGATGGATGATGACCCGGCTGGCCGCGATCCTTTTGGCGCTTGTCTGGCTGCCTGCGCTGGCACTGGCGCAGGCAGCCCCCGCCACCCTGATCGCTGACAAGGTGTCGATCGAGGGCGACAACCGGCTGCTGGCCAGCGGCAATGTCGAGGTGATCTATGACGGCTATGTGCTGCAGGCCGACAAGGTGGAATATGACCGCGACGCCGATCGCCTGTCGATCACCGGGCAGATGCGGCTGACAACCGCGGATGGCACGATCCTGCTGGCCGACAGCGCCGAACTGGCCCCCGACCTGAGCGAGGGCCTGATGCGATCGGCGCGGCTGGTGCTGGAGCAGCAACTGCAACTGGCCGCCGCCGAAATCCGGCGGGCGCAGGGGCGCTATACCGTGCTGGAAAAAACCGTCGCCTCGTCCTGCCAGGTCTGTGCCGCGCGTCCTGTTCCGTTGTGGCAGATCCGGGCGCGGCGTGTCATCCATGACGCGCAAGAGCAACAGCTGTATTTCGATCATGCGCGGCTGGAGGTGATGGGCGTGCCGATCCTCTATCTGCCGCGCCTGCGCCTGCCCGATCCCAGCCTGAAACGGGCCACCGGCTTTCTGGTGCCCAAGGTGCGTATCACCGACAAGCTGGGCACCGGGGTCAAGCTGCCCTATTTCATCACCATGGGTCAAAGCGCCGATCTGACCGTGACCCCCTATCTTTCGACGGGCAGCACCCGCACCGCCGAACTGCGCTATCGCCAGGCATTTGGCAGCGGCGAGATCGAACTGAACGGCGCGCTGTCGCGCGACACGTTGCGCCAGGGGGAAACCCGCCGCTATCTGTTCGCCGAAGGACAATTCGACCTGCCACGTGATTTCACGCTGGATTTCGCACTGCGCACCGTGTCCGACCCGGCCTATCTGCTGGATTATAGCTATTCCGATACCGACCGTCTGGCCAGCCGCGCCGATATCACCCGCACCCGGCATGACGAATATCTTGGCGCGGGGCTGATCTATTACAATTCGCTGCGGGCCTCTGAATCAAACCTGACCTTGCCCTCGACGCTGCTTACCGGCGACTGGCAGCGGCGGTTCGAACCGGCTGGGCTGGGCGGTATCCTGACCACCCGGGCCGAGGTCTTTGCCTTCAACCGCCGCTCGACAGCCGATGTGACCGGGCGCGACATGGCGCGTCTTTCGGGGCAGATCGACTGGCGGCGCGGCTGGACCCTGCGCAATGGCATGCTGCTGAGCGCGCAAGGCGCCCTGGCGCTGGATTACTATACGATCGGCGATGACAGCACCTCGGACGCATCGGTCGCCCGCACCGCCCCTTTCGTGGCGGCAGAGCTGCGCTGGCCAATGCTGCGCGCGGGTGCGGGCGGCGTGGCGCATGTGCTGGAGCCGGTCGTGCAACTGGTCTGGAGCAATGACAGCAGCGCCGCCATTCCCAACGAAGATTCGCTCAGCGCGGAATTCGACGAGGGCAATCTGTATTCGCTCAGCCGGTTTGCCGGGGCAGATGCCTATGAACAGGGCGGACGGGCAAATATCGGCATCACATACACAAGGCTTTCCCCTTCGGGCTGGTCGCTGGGGGCCACGGCGGGGCGCATCCTGCGCACGCAGGCGCTGACGCAATTCGCGGCCGGATCGGGCCTGGACGGGGCGCGATCCGACTGGCTGGCGGCCGTGCAACTGACCACACCGGGCAATCTGCGCCTGACCAACCGGGCGGTGTTCAATGACGGGCTGAATTTCACACGCAACGAATTGCGGCTGGACTGGCGCAACGATGATCTGGCCGTGGCCTCTAGCCTGATCTGGCAAGAGGCCAACCCGATCGAGGCCCGCCCAACGGACACATCCGAATGGCTGATGGATGCCAGCTATCGTTTTCGTTCGGACTGGACCGGCAAGGCCGACTGGCGGTATGACATCGTGAACGAACGCGCGGCGCGCGCCGGCGTGGGGCTGGAATACCGAAACGAATGCGTAACGGTGGATGTTTCGCTCTCGCGTCGGTTCACGTCCTCGACTAGTGTGACGCCCACGACCGATTTCGGCCTGACCATATCGCTGGCCGGGTTCGGAGCGGGGGCGCAGGCCCGCCCGGCGGCGGCCCGCTGCACCAGATAGGAACAGACAGGACGGATGGCTGACGACATGATCCGATTTTCGCGCATTGCTATTCTTGGCCTTTTCGCGGCGCTGGCGCTGGCGCTGCCGGCCCTTGCCCAGAAGGGTGGCGCCTTTGCGCCCCGGCTGATCGTCAATGACCGTGCGATCACAAATTGGGAACTGGATCAGCGTATCGCCTTCATGCGGCTGCTGGGTTCTTCGGGCAATATCGCCCCCGAGGCGCTAGACGCGCTGATCGACGACCGCCTGCAACTGGATGCGGCCGCCGATCTGGGCATTCGGCTGGATGAACAGGTGATCCGTGACGGGATGAGCGAATTCGCCGCCCGCGCCGATCTGACGGCCGAGGCCTTTGTGGCCGAACTGGCCAAGGCCGGCGTCGCAGAACAGACCTTTCGCGATTTTGTCGAAGCCGGGCTGGCCTGGCGCGAGGTGGTGCGCACCCGTTTTGGCCCGCGCGCCCAGATTTCGGACGCAGAAATAGACCGGGCCGCGGCGCTGACCGTGCCGGGCGGCGGCGCCAGGGTCTTGTTGTCGGAAATCATCCTGCGGGCCGACACGCCTGAATTCGCGGCCCAGGCCAATGCGCTGGCCGAACAGTTGTCGCGCCAGATCAAGGGCACCGCCGCCTTTGCCGAGGCGGCGCAGCAATATTCGGTCTCGGGATCACGGGCGGCGAGCGGCCGGATCGACTGGGTCGACCTGTCGGTTCTGCCCCCCAACCTGGCGGCCCAGGTGCTGACGTTGCCGCCGGGCGGTGTGACCGAACCGGTATCTCTGCCCAATGCGGTGGGCCTGTTCCAGTTGCGCGCGATCGAGGAGACCGGCGCCCGCGCCCAGCAGCCGCTGGCGGTGGACTATGCGCGCCTGTCGCTGCCCGGCGCGGATGCGGGCCAGGCGCAGGCAATCATCGCCCGCAGCGACACCTGCGACGATCTTTATGGCGCCGCACGCGCTCTGCCGCCGGAACGCCTGCAGCGCCAGACGGTGCTGCCATCGCAAATTCCGCAGGATGTCGCGCTGGACCTGGCGCGGCTGGATGATAACGAAGCCGCGGTTCAGACCATTCCCGGCGGGGTTGCCATCGTGATGGTCTGTGGGCGCACCGCATCGCTGGACACGGCACCCAACCGCGACGAAATTCGTATGCGGCTGCAGAACCAGCGGCTGACATCCTATGCCGACGGCTATCTGGCGACATTGCGGGCCGATGCCATCATCCGCGAACCATGAGCCGCGCCCCCATCGCGCTGACCTGCGGCGAGCCCTCTGGTATCGGCCCCGAGATCGCCGCCAAGGCCTGGACCGAACTGGGCGCGCGGCTGCCGTTCTTCTGGATCGGTGATCCGGCGCATCTGCCTGCCGGGGTGCCCCACCGCGAGATTCATGCCCCCCATGACGCGCTGCATGTGGCGGCCACCGCGCTGCCGGTGCTGCGCCACAGCTTTCCGGCCCCTGCCCTGCCCGGCCAGCCCGCGCCCGCCAATGCCGCCGAGGTGATCGCGGTGGTCGCGCGCGCCGTCGATCTGGTGCAATCGGGCGCGGCCGGTGCGATCTGCACCTGTCCGATCAACAAGCAGGCCCTGCAAGACGGCGCGGGGTTCAGCCATCCGGGCCATACCGAATATCTGGCCGCCCTGGCCGGGGTGGACCGCGTGGTGATGATGCTGGCCTGCGATGCGTTGCGGGTAGTGCCGGTCACGATCCATATCCCGCTGGCACAGGTGCCCGGCGCGCTGACCCAAGCGCTGTTGGAACAGACGCTGCGCATCACCCATGCCGCCCTGATCCGCGATTTCGGGATCGAGACACCGCGCATCGCGGTGGCCGGGCTGAACCCGCATGCGGGCGAAGGCGGCAAGATCGGCCGCGAAGAGATCGACGTGATCGCCCCGGTTCTGGCCCGCCTGCGTGCCGAAGGCATGGATGTGACCGGCCCGCATTCGGCAGATACGATGTTTCACGCCCCCGCCCGCGCCCGGTATGACGTTGCGGTGGCGATGTATCACGATCAGGCGCTGATCCCGATCAAGACGCTGGATTTCCATGGCGGGGTGAATGTGACGCTGGGGCTGCCGTTCATCCGCAGCTCGCCCGATCATGGCACTGCGTTTGATATTGCCGGACAAGGGGTTGCCGATCCGTCCAGCCTGGTTGCGGCGCTGGAAATGGCTGACCGGATGGCGCGCGCACGTGGATAACCGCCTTCGGCGAGAGTATTTGGGCCAAGAAGATGGGGTCTTATGACCACGATTGACGACCTGCCGCCGCTGCGCGCGGTGATTGCCACGCATGATCTGTCGGCGAAGAAATCGCTGGGGCAGAATTTTCTGCTGGATCTGAACCTGACGGCCAAGATCGCGCGTCAGGCCGGCGATCTGACCGGCTGTGATGTTCTGGAGGTCGGCCCCGGCCCCGGCGGGTTGACGCGCGGGTTATTGGCCGAGGGGGCACGCCGGGTGCTGGCGGTTGAAAAAGATCCCCGCTGCATGGCGCCGCTGGCCGAGATCGCGGCGCGCTATCCCGGACGGTTGCAGGTGATCAATGCCGATGCGTTGGCGATTGATCCCACGCGGTATCTGACGCCGCCGATCCGGGTGGTGGCCAATCTGCCCTATAATGTGGGCACAGAATTGCTGGTGCGCTGGCTGACGCCGGATCACTGGCCGCCGTTCTGGGACAGCCTGACATTGATGTTTCAAAAAGAGGTAGCCGAGCGCATCATCGCCCAGCCGGGCGGTAAGGCCTATGGGCGGCTGGCGATCCTGGCGCAGTGGCGCACCGACCCGAAGGTGGTGATGAGCCTGCCGCCCGAGGCCTTTACCCCCGCGCCCAAGGTGCATTCGGCGGTGGTGCATCTGACGCGCCGTCCCGCGCCGTTATATCCGGCCGATGCCGCCACCCTGTCACGGGTGGTGGCGATGGCGTTCAACCAGCGCCGCAAGATGCTGCGATCCAGTCTGAAGGGGCTGGCCCCGGATGTTGAAGGCCTGATCCGCGCCGCCGGGCTGGACCCCACCACCCGTGCCGAGCAGGTCGGGCTGGAGGGGTTCTGTGCCCTGGCGCGGCTGGTCAAGGGCTGAGATTATTCCGCCGCCGGGGTTTCGGTCAGGGGTGTGACCGGGGCATCATCGGCAGAAGTTTCGGACTTGGCCGCGGGTGCCGGCTTGGGCTTGCGCTGGGGGCGTTTGCGTGGCGCGGGGCGTTCCTCGGGCGTTTCGACAAGCCCGCTGTCACCGTCCTGGCTGCCTGTGTCGATGACATCGGCGGGGCGGGTTTCGGGCTGGGCGGTCTCGGGCTGGGGCGCGTTGGCCTGATCGTTCTGGCGCGGCTGATCATTGCCGCCGCGTCCGCCGGAATCGCGGTTGTCGTTGTTGCGATTGTTCTGCGATTCATGCTGTTCGCGGCGCGCCTCTTGTTCGCGCAGGGCCTCGCCCAGCATACGATCGTAATGTTCGGCATGTTGCTGAAAGTTTTCGGCAGCGACGCGGTCATTGCTCAGCTGTGCGTCGCGCGCCAGTTGATTGTATTTTTCAATGATCTGCTGCGGCGTGCCGCGAACCTTGCCTTCGGGGCCCGAGCTTTCGAACACACGATTGATGATGTTCCCGACGGGAGACCGTGGGCGGTTGTTGGATTTCGACCGCGAACGTGACTTGGATGATCTCATATTTTTTCTGGTGTCCAGCCTTATTGTGGCTTCTCTGATCCCTATCCGCGCGGGATGCGCGCGGTGTTCACCGATGGGGCGAATGTCGGGCTTGACGCAAGGGAGGAGGTCAAAACCATCCCGCCACCTGCATTCCCTGCTAAGCATGACGCTTGCGGCAAGACAAGGAAAAAATGCGCATATCTTGGCAAATCTGGCACCAACTGGCCCGATTGCAACGGGTGCGCAGCGCGGGTTTCAGACCTGCCGGGCACTTACAACCCTGTCCCTGCCATCAAGATCGGGATGGATGGCGATGTTTTCAAGGCCTGCGCCGGCAAAGATCGCGCGCACGGCCGGGCCCTGCGCCGCGCCGATCTCGACCAGAAGCCGACCGCCGGGGGCTAGATGCGCCGCCGCGCCGGCCGCGATGGCGCGATAGGCCGACAGACCATCGCCGCCGGGGAAGAGCGCCAGATGCGGCTCCCAGTCGCGGACATCGGGCGACAGGGCGGCGCGTTCGTCATCGGCGATATAGGGCGGGTTCGACACGACAAGGTCAAATCGGCCGGTAACGCCGGTGAACCAGTCGGCCTGCTGAAACCGCGCGCTGGTGATCCCCAGGCGGGTGGCGTTTTCGCGCGCGATGCGCAGGGCAGCGGCGGACAGATCACATCCCAACCCGTGCGCGTCGGGGCGTTCGGCCAGCAGCGTCAACAAGATGCAGCCCGAGCCGGTGCCCAGATCCAGAACGGATGAAAACTCCGCCGCAAGGCATTGTTCAATCAGGCTTTCGGTTTCTGGGCGCGGGTCCAGGACATCGGCGCTGACCCGAAAATCACGCCCCCAAAAGGCCCGCAGCCCGGTGATATGCGACACCGGTTCACGCATGGCGCGGCGGGCAATGGCGGCCTCGAACCGGGCCAGGGCGACGGCGTCCAGCGGGTCTGGCAGGATCAGCGACAGCCGCCCCGGCGCGCAATCGCAGGCATGGGACAGCAGGCGGCGGGCATCGCGCGGCGCGTCGGGCATGCCCGCCGCCACCAGCCGGGCCGTGGCGGCGCGCAGGGCCTGATCGCCGGTCATGCGCCCATCTGCGCCAGTTTTCGGGCCTGGTCATCGGCCTGAAGGGCGTCGATCACCTCGTCCAGATCACCCTGCATGACCTGATCCAGCTTGTAGAGCGTCAGGTTGATGCGGTGATCGGTCATGCGGCCCTGGGGAAAGTTATAGGTGCGGATGCGTTCGGACCGATCGCCGGTGCCGACCTGCGCCTTGCGGTCGGCGGCGCGGGCATCGTCGGCGCGCTGGCGTTCCATGTCGAACAGGCGGGCGCGCAGCACGCCCATGGCGATCTCTCGGTTGCGGTGCTGGGATTTTTCGGAACTGGTGACGACGATGCCGCTGGGAATATGGGTGATGCGCACCGCCGAATCCGTGGTGTTCACATGCTGGCCCCCGGCGCCAGAGCTGCGCATGGTGTCGATGCGGATATCGGTGGCGGGAATGGCGATATCGACCTCTTCGGCCTCGGGCAGCACGGCGACGGTGGCCGCCGATGTATGGATACGCCCGCCGCTTTCGGTGGTGGGAACGCGCTGAACACGGTGCACGCCGGATTCGTATTTCAACCGGGCGAACACGCCCTCGCCCCGGATATTGGCGATGACCTCCTTGATGCCGCCAAGTTCGGTCTGGGCCAGTTCGATGATCTCGAACCGCCAGCCGCGGGTCTCGGCATAGCGCTGATACATGCGCAAAAGATCAGCGGCGAACAGTGCGGCCTCTTCCCCGCCGGTGCCGGGGCGGATTTCCAGGATGGCCGGGCGGGCATCGGCCACGTCGCGCGGCAACAGCGCCAGTTGCAGCGCCTGTTCCATCTGCGGCAGTTGCGCCTTCAAGAGCGGCAGTTCTTCCTCGGCCAGTTGCTTCATCTCGGGGTCGGACAGCATCTGACGCGCCTGGGCAAGCTGATCAAGCAGGGCGCGATAGGCCGCGATCTGGTCCGCGACCGGTCGAAGATCGGCATATTCGCGGCTGAGGCCGGCGAAATCATCCGCAGACCCGCTGGCGAGTTTCGCTTCGAGAAATTCGAAACGCTGGGTGATCTGGTCTAGTTTGTCTTGCGGAACCATGGCGGCGTTTATGCGCAGCGGGCTGGCATGGTCAAGGGGGGGGGGGGGGGGGGGCCCCCCCCCCCCCCCCC
>NZ_JBSRVX010000048.1:0-9139 GCF_055134745.1 Actibacterium sp. | reverse complement strand
CGGATCGCCCCCGAAGGTCAGGGAAATATCGGAAAGTTGCAAAAGGGGTAAGCGTGCCATGCGCGCGCATGGCACGCTTACCCCTTTTGCAACTTTCCGATATTTCCCTGACCTTCGGGGGCGATCCGGTATTTTCCGGGCTTGATATGAATGTTCAGCCCGGTGACCGGCTGGCATTGGTCGGGCGTAATGGGTCCGGCAAATCGACCTTGCTCAAGGTCATGGCCGGCCTGGTCGAACCCGATGGCGGAAGCCGCGTCGTCACCCCCGGAATCACCGTCGGCTATATGGAGCAGGACCCCGATCTGTCGGGCTTTGCCACGCTGGGCGATTTCGCGATGTCTGCGCTGGAGCCGGGGCAGGAATACCTGGTCGACATGGCGGGCGAGGGGCTGAAATTCGACCCCTCCCGCCCGGTCGAAACGGCCAGCGGTGGCGAACGCCGCCGCGCCGCGCTGGCCAAGCTGCTGGCCGAAGCGCCCGAACTCATGCTGCTGGACGAACCGACCAACCACCTGGATATTCAGGCGATCACCTGGCTGGAAGACCAGCTTGCCAGCACCCGTGCCGGGTTCGTCCTGATCAGCCATGACCGCGCTTTCCTGCGCAAGCTGGCGCGCGCCACGCTGTGGATAGACCGTGGCCAGGTGCGGCGTCTGGACAAGGGGTTCGATGCGTTCGAGGATTGGCGCGATACTGTCTGGGCCGAAGAGGACGAGGCCCGCCACAAGCTGGACCGCAAGATCAAGGCCGAGGCCCGCTGGGCGGTCGAGGGCATTTCGGCCCGGCGCAAGCGCAATCAGGGCCGGGTGCGCGCGCTGGGCGATCTGCGCGAACAGCGCGCCGGCATGATCCGCCGCCAGGGCACTGCCGACATGGCGCTGGAGGCCGGCCAGAAATCGGGCAAGCGCGTGATCGAGGCGCGCGGCATTTCCAAATCTTTCGGCGACCGGGTCATTCTGCAGCCGTTCGATCTGCGGGTGCTGCGCGGTGACCGGCTGGCTTTTGTCGGGCCCAATGGTGCCGGCAAGACCACATTGCTGAAGATGCTGATCGGGGAACTGGCGCCCGATACCGGCGAGGTCGTTCTTGGCACCAACCTGCAGATCGCGGTCTTCGATCAGAACCGCGCTGCGCTTGACCCAAACATGACCCTTTGGGAAAGCCTGACCGGCGATCCTGAAATGCGGGTATCGGGGCAGGCCGATCAGGTGATGGTGCGCGGACAGCCCCGCCATGTCGTGGGCTATCTGAAGGATTTCCTGTTCGACGATGCGCAGGCGCGCGCGCCGGTTTCATCGTTGTCGGGCGGGGAAAAGGCGCGGCTGCTGCTGGCCAAGATCATGGCGCGCGAAAGCAATCTGCTGGTGCTGGACGAGCCGACCAACGATCTGGATGTCGAAACGCTGGATCTGTTGCAGGACCTGCTGGGCGATTACGCGGGCACCGTTCTGCTGGTCAGCCATGATCGCGACTTTCTGGATCGCGTCGCCAGCACCACCATTGCGATGGAAGGCGACGGGTTGGCCACGGTCTATGCCGGGGGGTGGTCCGATTATCAGGCGCAGCGCGACAGCCAGGCCAGCACTGCGCCTGAAAAACCGCGCGGCAATGACAGGAAACCGGCACCCGTGCCGAAAGCCACGACAACCGTGCTGAGCTTTACCGAAAAGCACCGGCTGGAAAAACTGCCCGCCGAGATCGAGCGTATCGAGGCCGAAATCGCCCGGCTGACCGACTTTCTGTCGGCGCCGGATCTGTTCGCCCGCGAACCCGCCAAATTCCGCAAGGCAACCGAGGCCTTGACCGAACGACAGGCCGCACTGGCGGCGGCCGAAGAGGAATGGATGCAGCTGGAAGAGAAGGCCGCGGGCTGATCTACCAACTGCCGCTGGCGCCGCCGCCTGATGAACTGCCGCCACCAAGAGAATCGTTGCCTTGTGCTGTTGCGGCAGTGCCCGCGATCACGCCGGGGGCGATATAATCGCAGGTTCGGCACTGTGCCGATGCATGTGGTCCCGCGCGGTAGTCCCGTGTCAGGCCGCGTTGGCCGCATTCGGGGCAGCGACGCAGCCGAAGGGCTGTGTTGGATATCCGGCGACGCAGCGCCATGAAGGCAATCAGCCCAATCATCAGCACCGGCATCAGGTAATCGGCCCAGCCATTTTTCGGCGCTTCGGGCGGCGGCTGATTTTGCGCGGCAGGCCGCGCGATCAGGCGCAGCGTATCCGCCAGCCCGGCCTCTATGCCGCCGGAATAATCGCCCGCGCGAAAGGCGGGCAGGATCGTGTCGTCGATCACGTCGCGCGCCAGCCAGTCCCAGTCATGGCCATAGCGCGTGCCCAATTCGATACGCACCTGCCGGTCGTCACGCAGGACGAGAAGCAGAATGCCGTCATTGCGATCCCGCGCGCCGATGCCCCAGGCATTGAACAGACCGGTTGCGAAACCTTCCAGCGATCCGTCCCCGTCATACCCTAGGCGCGAGTTCAGCGTCACCACGGTGGCCTGCACCCCGGTTTGTGCGCGCAGCTCGCGCAGCGATTGCGTGATGCGCTCGCGGGCATCAGGGGCGATCATGCCGGCAAGATCATTCACGAAGGCAGAAGTCGGGGCAGGCAGCGGATCGGCCCGCAGACCGGTGGGCAGCGCAAGGCAGAACAATGTCGCAAGGGCCAGAATTTTGCGGATCACCTGCGAATCCTTTCAGCGATGGGGCCGCGTCACTGGCCGTGGCAGCGCGCGAATGCACGCGTCATATGCGCCCCAAGCATAGCTGCAATCACGGATAATTGACATGCCATTATGGAACCGGCGTAGTTGTGCCGAAACGGCAACGCAATTGCCAGAAAATGGCAAATCTTGGCCGATTATCGCAGGCTTATTCACGTCACTCTCTTGAAGATGGGTGCAACAGCACCACTCTTATCGACGACGGCGGAATAATTCTGTCCGCTCGTATAAAAAAACCGAGGCAGTCAGCCTTAGTCAGTAGGAGAGTAGAATGAAAAAGCTCGTATCCATCACCGCGCTTGTTGCGATGTCAGCCGCGCCTGTGCTTGCCGGCAACCCCGTTGTCGCCCCCGCCGATGCGGTCGTTGCAGCGCCTGTCGCCGCACCGATGTATAACGATGGCGATTGGGGTGGCCCCTCGATCGGTGCGCAGATCGGTTATGGCGATGCCGAGACCAGCGGTGGTTTGTCGCTGTCGGGCAACGAAGCCTTTGGCGGTGTTCATGCCGGCTATGATTTCGACATGGGTCGTTACGTGATCGGTGCCGAACTGGATTATGACGCGACCAATATCGGCCTGAATGCAACCGATGAGCTGAGCAATATCGCCCGTCTGAAACTGCGCGGCGGTTATGACTTTGGCAGAACGCTTCTGTATGCGACTGCCGGCTTTGCCCGCGCCGAGGCCACGCTGGCCGCTGTCAGCGATACCGATAACGGCTATAGCGTCGGTGCCGGTGTCGAGCGTATGGTGACCGATCGCGTCGCCGTGGGTGGCGAGCTGCTGTATAACCGCTTTGACGATTTCGGTGGTACCGGCACGGATATCAAGGCGACCACCGCAACCGCGCGCGTGTCGTTCAAATTCTGATCTGATATCAGGAATGGCGGACGGGCCGGGATTTTCCCGGCCCGTTTCGTTTGTGCCGGGGCTGCCGCTGGAATGATGTCGCGCATGTCGCAGACGGTTTGCATTCGCGCGCGAAGTTGATACATCCCGCCCACGCGCAGAAGAGGGCAGGCATGACGCAGATCAGCCTTTACAACACGAAAACCCGCCGCAAAGAGGCGTTCACCCCGCTGAACCCGGACGATGTGCGCATGTATGTCTGCGGGCCCACCGTTTATGACCGTGCCCATCTGGGCAATGCGCGCCCGGTGGTGGTGTTCGATGTGCTGTTCCGGTTGTTGCGACATGTGTACGGGGCCGATCACGTGACCTATGTGCGCAATTTCACCGATGTGGATGACAAGATAAACGCCCGCGCCGCCGCCACCGGCCGCCCGATCCGCGACATCACCGATGAAACCATCGGCTGGTATCACGATGATATGGATGCGCTGGGCACCCTGCGCCCCACGGCAGAGCCGCGCGCGACCGAGTTCATTCCGCAGATGGTGGCGATGATCGAAACCCTGATCGCGCAGGGTAATGCCTATGAGGCCGAGGGGCATGTGCTGTTCGCCGTCGAAAGCTATGCCAAATACGGTGCGCTGTCGGGGCGCAGTATCGACGACATGATTGCGGGGGCACGGGTCGAGGTCGCCCCCTATAAACGCAATCCGATGGATTTCGTGCTGTGGAAACCGTCACCCGACGATCTGCCCGGCTGGGACAGCCCCTGGGGGCGCGGGCGGCCAGGCTGGCATATCGAATGTTCGGCCATGGCCTTTGAATTGCTGGGGGCGACATTCGACATTCACGGCGGCGGGATCGACCTGCAATTTCCGCATCATGAAAACGAGATCGCCCAATCCTGCTGCGCCCATCCCGAGGGCGGCTTCGCGCAGGTCTGGCTGCATAACGAGATGTTGCAGGTCGAGGGTAAGAAGATGTCCAAGTCGCTGGGCAATTTCTTTACCGTGCGCGATTTGCTGGATCAGGGCGTGCCGGGCGAGGTGATCCGGTTTGTGATGCTGTCCACGCATTACCGCAAGCCGATGGACTGGACGGAGAAGAAGCGGGAAGAGGCTGAGGCGACGCTAAGACACTGGCGCAAGCTGGTGGACGGGGTGGTACCCGGCAGCCCTGATCAAGAGGTTGTCGAGACGCTTGCGGACGATCTGAATACGGCTGGGGCACTAGCGCGGCTGCATGGTTTAGCCAAAAGCGTTGCAAGCAATCCACAAGATGCGCGCGAAGAGGAAAAGCGTGTATTTTTGGCCTCGGCGCAGTTTTTGGGTATTTTGACAGAGGAATTGGCCGGCTGGGAAGCTGTTAGATATGTTGAGAATGGCGGGCTTAAGGTCGGCACTGCCGAGAATGTCGCTGCGGCGATCGATGGTTATGTGGAACAGCGCCGGTTGGCGAAGCTGGCCAAGAACTTTGCCGAGGCGGACAGGATTCGCGCCGCTTTGGACGCCGCCGGTATCATTTTGAAGGACGGACCGCACGGAACAGAGTGGGAGTTCGGAATGTCCGTAAGTCTTTCGAAACTAGAGGCCTTGAAATGATCGGTCAGTTCCGCATTACAGGGCAGCACCCTACCGCGGGGGGGGGCATAGCGCCCGCCCTGGGGGTCGGTCGGGCGCCGCCCGGGCCGCAAGCGACCCGGGCGGGGTGGAAACCCTTGGGCACTATTTGCCATCTCTGGCGTTGCGCCGTGAGTATTTTTGCCAAGAAGATGCCAGGGGGCGGAATTGATGCGTGAGCGGCTTTACCTTTATGACACAACGCTGCGCGACGGGCAGCAGACGCAGGGCGTGCAGTTTTCGACCGCTGAAAAACAGCGCATCGCGGCGGTGCTGGACCGGTTGGGGGTCGATTATATCGAGGGCGGCTGGCCCGGCGCCAACCCCACCGACAGCGCGTTTTTTGACGCAGCACCGCAGACCCGCGCCACCATGACCGCCTTTGGCATGACCAAGCGCGCCGGGCGTTCTGCGGCCAATGATGATGTGCTGGCCGCGGTGATGAATGCCAAGACCCCGGCTGTCTGTCTGGTGGGCAAGACCCATGATTTTCATGTGACCACGGCGCTGGGCATCACACTGGCGGAAAATGTTGAAAATATCGCGCGTTCGGTCGAACATCTGGTGGCACAGGGGCGCGAGGCGCTGTTCGATGCCGAACATTTCTTTGACGGCTACAAGGCCAACCCGTCTTATGCGCTGGAGTGTCTGCGCGCGGCCCATGATGGCGGTGCGCGCTGGATCGTGCTGTGCGATACCAATGGCGGCACCCTGCCGCAGGATGTGGGCCGCATCACCGCCGATGTGATCGCGGCGGGCATACCAGGTGACCGGCTGGGCATTCACACCCATAACGATACCGGCAATGCGGTGGCGTCATCGCTGGCGGCGATTGATGCGGGCGCGCGGCAGGTTCAGGGCACGCTGAACGGGCTGGGCGAGCGCTGCGGCAATGCCAATCTGTGCACGCTGATCCCGACGCTGCTGCTGAAGGCGCCCTATGCCGAGCGGTTTGAAACCGGCATCAGCCAAGAGGCGATGGCGGGGCTGGTGCGGGCCTCGCGGTTGCTGGACGATATCCTGAACCGGGTGCCGGTCAAAAGCGCGCCCTATGTGGGGGCCTCGGCCTTTGCGCATAAGGCGGGGCTGCATGCCAGTGCGATCCTGAAGGATCCCGCCACCTATGAACATATCGACCCCGCGCTGGTCGGCAATGACCGCATCATCCCGATGTCGAACCAGGCGGGGCAGTCGAACCTGCGCCGCCGTCTGGCCGAGGCGGGCATCGACGTGGCCCCCGGTGACCCGGCGCTGGCGCGCATTCTGGAAGAGGTAAAGGCGCGCGAGGATCAGGGCTATTCCTATGACACTGCGCAGGCCAGTTTTGAACTGGTGGCGCGCGCGGGCCTTGGCCAGTTGCCGCAGTTTTTCGAGGTGAAACGATACCGCGTCACGGTTGAGCGTCGCAAAAACAAATATGACCGCATGGTCAGCCTGTCCGAGGCCGTGGTGGTGGTGAAGATCGGCGATCAAAAGATGCTGTCAGTGTCCGAAAGCATGGATGAAGACGGCAATGATCGCGGGCCGGTCAATGCGCTGTCCAACGCGCTGGCCAAGGATCTGGGGCCCTATCAGGCACATATCGACGACATGCGTCTTGTCGATTTCAAGGTGCGCATCACCGATGGCGGCACCGAGGCCGTGACCCGCGTGATCATCGATTGCGAGGACGGGGCGGGCCATCGCTGGTCGACCGTGGGGGTCAGCCCCAACATCGTGGATGCCAGTTTCGAGGCGCTGCTGGATGCGATCAACTGGAAACTGATCAGGGACGGGGCAAGGGCATGAACTGGACCGCCTGCGCCGATCTGGTGCGGCGCGGCGATCCGGACCGGTTTGCCGCGCTGATGGCGGCCCCGCTGGCAGCGCGCGAAAAGCTGTTTCCGCTTTTCGCGTTCAACCTGGAAGTGGCGCGTGCGCCATGGGCGACGCAAGAGCCGATGATCGCCGAAATGCGGCTGCAATGGTGGCGCGATGCGCTGGAGGAAATCAGGGCAGGCGGGCCGGTGCGGCGGCACGAGGTGACCACGCCGCTGGCAGAACTGCTTGGTCCTGATGATGCGGCCCGGCTGGATGGGCTGGTGGTGGCGCGGCGTTGGGATATCTATTCTGATCCGTTCGAAGACCAGGATCATTTCGACAGCTATATCGACGCCACATCCGGCCATCTCATCTGGACGGCAGCGCGGCTGCTGGGGGCGACGACAGGCGAAGACGCGGTGCGCGATGCGGCCTTCGGGATGGGCATCGCGGCCTGGCTGCGGGCCATTGCGCAATTGCAGGTGCGCGGGCGTGTGCCGCTGCTGGACGGTCGTCCGCAGGCGGTGGCCGATTTGGCGCAGCGGGCGCTGATGCGGCTGCAATCCGCCAGGGGCAGGGTTCCCGCGCAGGCGATCCCGGCGCTGCGCACAGGATGGCGGGCGGCGGCGATCCTGCAGGCGGCACGGGACGATCCGGCACGGGTGGCCGATGGACGACTTGACAGATCGGACTTTGCACGGCGCGGCAGCCTGGTGTGGAAAGGTCTGACTGGCGGGTGGTGATCGGCGCCCGAAACGCCTGTGTATGGCGAAGAATTGAGTATTTGAGCCAAGAAGATACACAAGTCCTTTCACCTTGGTAAAATACTCATGCCCGAGGTGCCGCAGGCGCCGAGATAAGGAAAATGCGCCTCAGGCGCGCTTTGGGTCAGACGGTTCTGGGGCGCAGCGCCAGCCAGATCAGTGCCGCGCCGGCCAGCGCCAGAAATGGCACCATGGCCAGATTCACGGCCGTCCAGCCTTGTTGGGCCGTGCCGCCCGAACAGTTCATCAACCCGCCCGAGGCCAGCGAGGCCATGGTGACCCCGCCAAAGACCAGCAGGTCATTCAGGCCCTGCACCCGCCCGCGTTCCTCGGGGCGGTGGGCGCCGGCCAGCATGGTGGTGGCGCCGATGAAGCCGAAATTCCAGCCAATGCCCAGCAGGATCAGGGCGATAAAGAAATGTTCCAGCTTTACCCCGCTGAGCGCAACCAGCCCGGCGCAGGCCAGGATGACCAGCCCCGTGGCCACGATCTTTTCCACGCCAAAGCGTGCGATCAGGTGCCCGGTGAAAAACGACGGCACGAACATTGCCAGCACATGGCCGGTCACCACGTTGGCGGCGTCTGCGGTTTCAAAACCGCAGCCCACCACAGCCAGCGGGGTTGATGTCATTACAAGGTTCATCAGCGCGTAAGACACCAGCGCGCAGATGATCGCCACCGCGATGCGCGGGGTTGTCAGCAGCTCTAACCGGCTGCGCCCGCGGGGGGCGTCCAGCGCCGGAATGGGCGGTTTGGGGATGTTGATGAAGAAGAACAGCATGGCGCCGATCACGTTGATGCCGATCACCGTCAGATAGGTGCCCAGAAAGGGCACGACCATTGCCTGTGATGTCACCTTGACCAGTTGCGGCCCGATGATGGCCGAGGCCAGGCCGCCGGCCATCACATAGGAAATCGCCTTGGGGCGGAACGTGTCTGATGCGGTATCGGTGGCGGCAAAGCGGTAAAAGCCCTGCGCCGACATATAGACGCCGGTGAACAGCGACCCCAGCAGGAACAGCGGGAACGAGGCCTGGATCAGCCCCCATGCCCCGATGGATGCGCCCAGCGCCCCGCCGGTGGCCCCGATGAAGAAGCCCGTGCGCCGTCCGAACCGCTGCATCACCGCCGAGATCGGCGTGGCTGTCAGCATCGAGCCCAGCACGATCATCGAGATCGGCAGGGTGGCAAAGCAGGCGTTGGTCGCCAAAGATTGGCCTGCCAGCCCTCCGAACGTGAAGATCATCGGCATCTGCGCGCCGAGAATGGCTTGAGCAGCCACCAGAACGGCGACATTGCGGCGAGCGAGGCTGTCTTGATCGGTCATCATGCGCTATCGGTAGGCGGCGGCTCGCGGGGCTGCAAGGGAA
>NZ_JBSRVX010000047.1:0-52532 GCF_055134745.1 Actibacterium sp. | reverse complement strand
CCGCCGTGCGGGTCATCGCCTCGATGGCTCCCTTGGCCGCGCAATAGCTGGTCCCGGCGATCGAACCCAGCGCGGCGACCGAGCTGGTATTGATGATGCGTCCGAATTTCCGCTCGCGCATATGGGGGGCAAAGGTGCGCATCATGTTCATGGTGCCGCGCGCGTGACTTAACAGGGTCAGGTCAAAGTCATCGTCTTTCACGTCAACCAGTTTGTCGTTACGCGCAACGCCCGCCAGGTTCACCAGAACATCGATGCGCCCATGGCGTGAAAGCAGATCGTCACGCAGGTCTTGGGCCGCGGCCGAATCGGCAACGTCACAATGCGCCGGTTCAACATCGTACCCGTCATCCCCAAGGGTTTTTGCGGCACGCACGGCGGCATCACCGATATCAAGGCAGATGATCTTGTCGCCGGTCATGGCCAGGCCGCGACATACGGCAAGACCCAGCCCGCCGCCGCCGCCGGTTACGATCGTTATGCGCTGTTCTGATCCCAATTTTCTTGTTCCTGACTGCAAGATTGTGGTTTGCTCGCGCGTATAGGCCAACAAACGTTCATTTGTTAAATAGGGGAATGCTGGCGGTTCATCAATGATTTTCACCATAAACTGCAACATTGTAAAAACGGTTGTTTGTTAGATGTGGCTGTGCATACATAGCCCAACGATGGCGTGCTGAATCATTTCAGGGGGCGGTATGAAATATAAACACATCATTCGCGAGCGGATCGGGGATACCGAAATCGTTCGTATCGACAATCCGCCGGTGAATGCGCTGCATCCGGACGTGGCGGATGAAATTCTTGCCGTTACCTGCGATGTGGAAGACGACCATTCCGTGCGTTCATTCGTGCTGACCGGCACCGGCAGGTGCTTTGTCGCGGGCGGCGACATCAAGCTGTTCACCACACTTGATCGCCACGGGGCCGCCAAGATGGCGCTGACCGCGCAGGCGATGCAGCACGCATTATATCGTTTGCGCGTGCCGGTCATTGCGGCGCTGAACGGCCATGCCCTGGGGGGCGGGCTGGAGCTGATGATGGCCTGCGATATCGCCATCGCCGAAGAGCAAGCCAAGATCGGGTTGACCGAAGTGCGGCTGGGGTTGATCCCCGGTGCCGGGGGAACCCGCATGCTGGGCAAGCTTGTCGCGCCGGGCACGGCCAAGCGGCTGCTTTTCACAGGCGAAAAAATGACGGCCGCCTATGCCGCCCAGATCGGTCTGGTCGATCAGGTCGTGCCAGAAGGTGAATCGCTGAAGGCGGCGCTGGCGCTGGCTGAAACCATCAACGGCATGGGGCCGCTGGCGGTGGCTGCCGCGAAAAAATCCATGATCTTTGGTGCCGATCATTCTCTGGATGAAGGCCATCGACGCGAGGTCGATCTGTTCGCCGCATTGTTCGATTCCGAGGACCATAAAGAAGGGCTGAACGCCTTTCTTGAACGTCGTCGTGCCAATTTCAAAGGGCGCTGACCCGCCCCACCCGTCATGACAGGAGACAAAATATGAAGCTGTGTATGATCCACATTAATGCCGAAAAAGGGTCGGAACCCTATACGAAACTGATTGATGGGATCTTTAACAAGATCAAAGACCCGTCGACCGAAATCACCCATCGCTTTGCGCGGCTTAAGCGGGCGTCGGATACGATTTTTTCGTATCCCTATTATATCAACTCTCTCGACGTGGTGCATCGTTTTGCCGAGGCCAGCCATGATGGTTTTGATGGTGTCATGGTCGCGTGCTGCGGTGATCCGGGCGTGATCCAGGGGCGGTCGTTGTCAAAGGTTCCGGTTGTCGGGCCCTTTGCGGCAACCATGCATATGGCCTGCGAATATGGCGCAAAGTTTGGCGTGGTGACGGTGATTGACCGGCCGTGGCTTGAATATACCGAAGGGCTGGTGGCGTCCAACGGGCTGCAAAGCCGCTGTGCCGGTGTCGCGGGCATCGAAATTTCGTCGATGGAGGCCTTTACCCGCGGCTTTGCCGAGCCGGAATTCGTCGCCGATGAGATCGTGCGCCAATCGCGCAAATTGGTGGAAAATGGTGCCAATTCGATTGTCATCGCCAGTGCGGGCCTCAGCTGCATCGCCTCGGTCGCCGGGCTGAACCAGATCAAGGATCTGGGGGTGCCGATCTTCGACAGCCTGTCGATCGGCCTGAAGACGCTGGAACTGCGGGTGCAGATGAGCCAGCGCACCGGATTGCCTGTCACCAGCCGCGTCGGTCTGACCGAGTATTTCGGCCCCGAAGACGCGACCCGCGTCAAAGGCTTGTTTTTGGTCTGATCGGCTGACTGTCAAATATCGGAGTAGTAATAAATATGGACTCTCTTGCCGCAAAATCATTCCTCACCGAAGAGGAACTCCAGTTTCGGGAAACGGTTCAGCGCTTTATGAAGCAAGAGGTTGAACCGTTGGTCCCGCAAATGGAAAAGGACGGGCTAATACCGATGTCGCTGTTTCGTCGCATGGGCGAAATGGATCTGCTTGGCACCTTCCTGCCCGAGGAATATGGCGGTTCGGGTGCCGCCTTGATGACACGGGCCATCGTTCACGAAGAAACGGCGCGGGTGAATGCGGGTCTTGATGCGTCTATCTTTGTGACCATCGGGTTGGTGGCCAAGCATCTGGCCAAATACGGCACCAGCGCGCAGAAGGAAAAGTATCTGCGCCCGGCCATCAGCGGTGAATCCTGTGCGTCTATCTGCCTGACTGAACCCTCGGGCGGTTCTGACGCGCTCAGCCCGCGGACCACGGCAAAGAAGGACGGTGATCACTGGGTCATCAATGGCAGCAAGACGTTTATCACGAACGCGCCTTTGGCCGATTTCTTTCTGGTTTTCACCCGCACCAGTGGTGAAAACCGGCGCGCACGCGGTGGTACATGTTTCATTGTCGACAAAGGCACGCCCGGGCTTTCGGTCGGGCCGGCCTTCGACAAGCTGTGCTTTCACAGCTCGGCCACGGCCGAGGTGTTTTTCGAAGATGTGCGTGTGCATGAAAGTCAGATCCTTGGCGCGGCCGAGGAAGGTTTTTATATCATGCTGGACGGTCTTGACGTTGAACGAGTGTTCGAGGGCGGCAGCAATACCGGTATCGCCCAGGCCTGTCTGGATATTGCCGCCCCCTATGCGGCGGATCGCAAGGTCTTTGGCAAACCCATCGCCGATTACCAGATGATTCAGGACAAGATTGCGCGCATCGCTGCGGGTATCGAGATTTCGCGCACCATGTATTACCATCTGGTGCGCGCGGTCGAACGCGGCGAAAAAGTGAGCAGCGAGGCTGCGATGCTCAAGCTTTATTCTTCGGACATGGCTGTCATGGCGTCCCGCGAGGCGGTTCAGATCCTTGGCGGCAACGGGTTGATGGAAGAGTACCAGGTCGCCCGGCTGTATCGCGACGCAAAGCATCACGAAATCGGTGCCGGCACAAGCGAGGTCATGAAGCTTATCATCCACAAGGAAACCATGAAGGCCTACGGCGCCCGATAGGCGCGCCGAAGGATGTTCCCACGGCAGGTTCAAGTGTTTGGGATGCCCCGGCGTTCCGGGCGCTTGGGCTTGTAGGGGGAAGAGCGGGAACTGAGGAGGAAAAAATGGAATTCTTGGGCGATATCGTCTTTAACAATCCAAATATCGACCCTGGCCGGATCGCCCTGAAATGGGACGAGGGCGAGATGCGATATGACCAGTTTGTCGACCTTGTCGCGCGCACGGCTGCCGCGCTCAGGCGCGATGGTATTGCCGCAGGCGACCGCGTTTCGGTTCTGATGGGAAACGAGCCGGAATACCTTGTTTCCTATTTTGCGATCACGTCGATCGGGGCGGTGTATGTCCCGCTCAACTGGCGGCTAAATCCTGCTGAACACGTCAATCTGATGAAGAATGCCGGGGTAAGGCTGCTTATCACTGCCGGTGAGTTTGCCGAGACGATCGCGCTGGCGCAGGCGAACATGCCCGCACTGGTCCGGGTCGTGACGATAGGCAAGCCAGGCCCCGGTATCGAAAGCTTCGACAACTGGAGCGCCGCAGCGGCCGCGCCGCCCACTGCCCCGAACATTGGTCGCGATGATATCGCGGCCATCGTATACACCAGCGGCACGACTTCCCTGCCCAAAGGCGCCTGTCTGACCCATCGCAATTTCACCGTCGATCTGGCCAATATCATGGCGGCCTATGCCGATGTCGCGCAAACGGACAGGCTGCTGCAAGTGTCCCCGCTTTATCACCAGACGATCGTGCACGCGCTGATCCATCTGGCGCGCGGGGCGACCGTGTATCTGAACCGGCGCTTCAGCGCGGAAAAGATTGCCCGCACGATTACCGACGAACAGATCACATATGTCTTCATGGCTCCGACCATGTTGTACGAATTGCTGGATGTGCCGAACCGGGACCGGTACAAGTTCAGCTCGCTCAAAACCATCGTCTATGGCGCGGCCCCGATCACCGGTGCGCGACTGCACGAGGCCCTTGGCGTGTTCGGCCATATCCTTGTTCAGGCTTACGGCCTGACCGAGGCGACGTCGCATTGCTCGGGCCTTGGCCGCGCCGAACATCTGGAGGCCGAAGGGTCGATCGGCAAAGGTGTTCAGGGTGTCGATCTGCGTATCGTACACGAGGACGGAACCGACTGCGGCCCTGGCGAGGTCGGTGAAATTCTGGTTCACGGTCCGACCGTCATGAAGGGCTATTGGGCTGAAGAGCAAAAGACCGCAGAAGCAATCGTTGACGGCTGGCTGCATTCGGGTGATCTGGCGCGGCGCGATGCGCGTGGATACATCTATATTGCTGACCGCAAGAAAGATCTGGTGATCAGTGGCGGTGCCAATATCTATCCCAGCGATATCGAGGAAGTCTTTGCCGCGCATCCCGATGTGGCCGAGGTCGCCGCCTTTGGCATCCCGGATGAATACTGGGGGGAAGCGCTGACCGTCGCGGTCGTGCCGCGGCCCGGCAAGGTGATCGACAGCGCCGAAATTCTGGCATTCGCAAAACAGCATCTGGGTGGCTATCAGGTTCCCAAACGGATCGAAATGCTGAGCGAACTTCCACGCAACCCGTCCGGCAAGGTTCTGAAGCGCACCTTGCGCGACATGTTCGGCACGGCCAAACAGGCCTGATGTCGATGCTTTCTCTGGAACAGTTGTTTTCGCTGAAAGGCAAAACCGCACTTGTCACTGGCGGTTCGGCAGGTCTTGGGCGCATGTGTGCCCAAGCGCTTCTTGTCGCGGGGGCGCGGGTTCTGGTCGTGTCACGCAAGGCCGATAATTGTATCGCCGTGGCCCGCGATTTGTCCGAATTCGGCCCGTGCGAAGGGTTTGGCGGCACCGTTGGCAGCACCGAGGATATCGAAGCCCTGGCGGCAGAGCTGCGGCAGCGGACCGACCGGTTGGATATTCTTGTGAACAATGCGGGTGCGACCTGGGGCGCGCCGTTTGAACAGTTCGACCGGGCCGCGTGGGACAAGGTGCTTTCGGTTAACCTGGTGGGGCTTTTCGATCTTACCCGGGTTCTGATGCCGATGCTGCTGGACAGTGGCAGGGCAGGGGATCCGGCGCGGATCGTCAATATGGGATCAACGGTCGGCACCATACCGCTGGGCCAGAACGCCTATTCCTATGCGGCGTCCAAAGCGGCGGTTCACCATCTGACGCGGATATTGTCGAACGAATTTGCTGCGCGCAACGTGAATATCAATGCCATCGCGCCCGGCCCGTTCGAAACACGGATGAGCGCGTTTGCCTTATCGCGCGAAGATGCCCGCCGCGCCGCCCTTAACGCGGTGCCGATGCACCGCTTTGGGCAGCTTACCGATATTGCCGGGGCCTTGATTTATCTGTGCGGTCTGGGCGGGGCCTATACCACGGGGGCAATTTTGCCGGTGGATGGTGGCATGGCCAGTGACGCAATTGGCAGTATGTGGGAAGAATAACCCCCCACGCCACATTTGACCAACGCGCTGAAAATAATTGCCCCGGCCCTTTCATGGACCGGGGCAAAGTTTTTACCGCAGGGCTGATCGCCGCCCTGTTATTTGAAAAACAGGTGCGGCAGCCACAGGGTAATCGCCGGGAACAGCACGATCAGCGCCACACGACCTGCATCTGCAACAATGAAGGGCACGATACCGCGCAGGATTTTCCCCGCAGGAATGTCAGGCGCGATTGATTTGACCACGAACAGGTTGATCCCGATCGGCGGCGTAATAAGCCCGACTTCGACCAGGATCACGATCAGGATGCCGAACCAGACGGGATCATAACCAAGTGAGCTGATGACCGGGAAAAACAATGGGATCGTCAAAAGCATCATCGAAATGCTTTCCAACACGCATCCCAGAACAAGATAGGTCAGCACCATCACCGCGATGACCGCCCAGCCTGGCAATCCGCCCTTGGTAATGAATTCCATCAACATGCTGTGCGCGCCGGTCCGGTTGATGAATTCTGAAAATATTGTCGCGCCAATCAGCAGCGCGAACAGCACCGCCGAAGTCGAAACCGATTTCCCCAGAACGACAAATATATCCTTTATTTCGACGCGGCCGCTGCCCACCGCAAAGGCCAGTGCGCCAACCGCGCCGACTGCCGATGCTTCGGTCGGGGTGAACAGCCCGCTGTAGATCCCGCCCAGAACAAGCAGGAACAATCCCAACACGAACCAGACGCTGACGGATGTCGTGCGGCTTACCTCGTCGTCAGTGTCGGACAAGATGCCCTCCATCCCGCCTGCCCGAAGAACAGACCAGCGCACCGCCAGCAGGTAACCAATTGTTCCGATCACGCCTGGGATCAGCCCGGCCGCAAACAGCATGCCGATGTTGGTTTCCGTTGAAATGCCATAAATCACCATGACAATCGACGGCGGAATAAGGATGCCCAGTGTTCCGCCCGCCGCGACCGAGGCCGCGCTCAGCTCATCGGGATATCCATACCGCCGCATTGACGGGATGGAGATCTGGCCGATCGTCACCACCGTGGCCACGCTGGATCCGCAGACCGCGGCAAACCCGGCACTGGCCAGGATTGTTGCCATGGCCAATCCGCCTTTGGTGCGCCGAAACCGCCTTTGGGCCGCAGCATAGATATCCTTGGCCACCCCGGATTCGGCGATGAAATTTCCCATCAGAAGGAAAAGTGGAATAACAGCCAGGCTTTCGCTGAATGTTGTATCTTTGGCCGTGATCCCGATCATCGTCAGCGTGGCCTGCATCGAGGTGATATAGCTGAACCCGACCGCGCCAACGACGGTAAGTGCGATCGCGATCGGAACGCGAAAGAATATCAGTGCGAAAGCGCATAGAAAGCCTATTGATGCCAGAAGCACGGTCAAACCTCATTCAGGTTGTCAATGGAATATTGGTTGCTCCCGTTTTTCACGAACATCTTGATCAGGAAAATGAGAGCCGTGAGCGCAGACATGGCCGCAATGAACCACAACAAAATTCCGACAGGAAATTTCAATGCGCCGGTGTTGTCGCCATAAGAGAATGAGCGCCCGCCCAAAATGACAGATTCATAAGACAGCACACCAAAGACTCCGGCGCCCAGCAGGCAGGACAGCGCGTGCTGCACGATCCGCAGGCGCGGTCCGATGACCGAGTCGAAGATATCGACACAGATGTGTTCGTCGCGCACAGCGACCAGCGCAAGCCCGACGAAGATCATGCCGACCTGCAGAATGCCGACAAGCTCTCCGCCGCCCTTGATCGGGCTGTTGAAAATGTTGCGGGCGATTGTATCGAAAAACATCGCGACCATCAGGATAAGCAGCAGCGCGCTGGCCAGATATGTTGCAAAAGCGGTAAGACGGTGGGTCATGATTCAAGCACTCCGCCGCGATTGCTGCGCATTGGTGTCCCGTACCGGTTCAGCCGGTTGTCGACGGATTTCGCGAAATTTCCAGGTGTTTTGGACGCATGCCAACATTGTCTTAAGCCTCCCTCTAGTTTGCGGTCCTCGCCCGCATGTCCGCGTGTGTGTCCGGATGGCCGGTCACGACCATGCCAGCGCCGCATGCCGCAGCCCGTCATGCGTATTGCCTGCAGCACCGCATGCGCGCTAACGGTCGTTAGTTAATACGCTAGGAAATTAGGTGTCGCAATAGTGTTTTCATCAGTGCGATCATGGAGTCTTGGGCGCTTTTTGAGGGTAATACTTTGCAAAATATTTGAATTGGATCGCTTCCCCGCCTGTTTTTAGTTGCGCCAGTCACCGCGAGTGGATGGCGGTCATCGATCTTGACAGGCATAGAAACTTAATAAATAACGAACGTACGTTAGTCTATATCCAGGACTGGGAGGAGTCTCATGATACGTTCGAAATTCAATAGGGTGGCCGCAGCCGCCTTGGCCATGGCAGTATGTGCGACGGCGCATGCCGCCAGCGCGCAAGTTACGTGGACCTATTCAAGCTGGTTGCCTGCGGGGCATCGTCTGAACGATGATGGCGTCTTTGCTTGGGCCAGCGATGTCGAAAGGGTGACTGAAGGGCGGGTCAAGATCGTCACTGCGCCAAAAACGGTCGGGACGGCACCGGCGCAATTCGACGTTGTGCGCGATGGCCTGGCTGAGGTGGCGTTGGTCGTTCCGGGCTATACGCCCGGGCGCTTTGATCTGGTAACGATCGGCGAGGGGCCATTCATTACCGACCGGTCCGATGTCGGAGCGCAGGCGTTTTCCCGGCTTTACAGCAAGTGGCTGGCGCCGCTGAACATGTTCGAGGGCGTGCACGTCGCCGCCGCCTTTGTGACGTCGCCCGGACAGGTCTTTACCAAACGACCGATCACCACGATCGAGGATTTCAAGGGCCTGAAGTTGCGCAGCCCGCTGGTCGGAACGCTGGCGACGATCGAGGCGCTGGGCGCAGTCCCCGTACAAAAAAGCGTTTCAGAATCATATGAACTGCTTGCTGCGGGTACATTGGATGGCTCCCTTGCCGGGATCGAGCAGGCAAAGAGCTTTCACTTGGCCGATGTCACGTCGAACCTGACCATCATTCCGGGTGCGCTGTACAATTCGTCCCTGGTGTTGGCGATCAACAAGTCCGCGTGGGAAGGTATCAGCCAGAAAGACCGCGATGCCATCGACTCGATCTCGGGCGAGTATTTTGCGAAAAATCTTGGGAAATCCTTGCTCGTTTCGGAAAAAGAGGGGCTGGACGAGATGGCCGCGAAAGGGAACGCCATTTCCCATGCCAGCCCTGAACTGACGGCCGCGATCAAGGCGGCTTTGGCGTCGACCAAGCAGGCCGCAATCGAAAAATATAAAAAACTGGGCCTGGCGAATGCCGAAGAGGTCGTGGCGGACTACGAGAAAATCGTGGCCGACATCGAAGCGGACCGCGCCGCGGGCAAATAAATATCGGACAGTATACACGACAAGGCGCTATCGGTATTCCGGTGGCGCCTTTGCATTTGGTGGCCGGGTTGCGCTGCCGGCCTTATGTGGGGCAAGGCCTGCACGCAACCTATCAATGGTGGCAAGATGTCGGGGCTTTGTGGCGATGGCGGAAAACGTAGACGTTTTGCGTTGCCTGAATATATAACTAACAATAGTTTAATGGAACTGATGTCCGACCGGCCAATCGTTGCCTGCAGGCAGCCGCAAGCCTGATCGGGAATAAGAAATATAGGTATTCTCTATGGCGCACCCTGTCAACGCGCACCAATTGGGGGCGAATTGCAGCGGTTCATGGGGTGGGGCAAGAGGTGGCCGTTCGCCGTCTGAACGCGCAGATCTGTTCAGCCTGCCAGGTTTTGATGAATCGGCGATATCACCAAGGAATATCTCGCAGGGTAACATGCAACCCGGCGACTATCTAGAAAGGAACTGCGAATGCGAACCGAAGGATCGAGTCGTGACAAATCCTGGCCACTTATTCGACGTTCTGGAATAAGGCTGCTTTACAAGCACGGCTTTCACGGCATGACCTTGCGCGCGCTTGCTGCGGAATCGGGGATGCAGGCGGGTTCTTTGTACAATCATTTCAAGAACAAGAACGAATTTCTGACGATTATCATGCGTGATATTTTGCAGGAACTCCTGGATAATATCTCAGACGCGATCATTGATGAGCAAGACCCGAAGAAGAAGCTGGAAAAATTTGTTTCCGTTATGGTTGCCTGGCATGCAGAACGGAAAAAAGAAGCCATGATGACCCAATCAGAGCTGCGCAGTCTGCCCAAGCCAGAGTATCATGAGATCGGCAAAATCCGGAAGGAATTTGAGATTTTGTTGTTGGCTATTGTGACGGATGGGGTTGCAAGGGGGCTGTTCCGCACCTCTGATCCGCGGCTGTCGGCCATCATGATCATTAATATGCTGTCAAGCATCGCCAATTGGTATCAGGCAGATGGCCGACTGGAGGTCGACGAATTGACCGCTCAGTATCAGGATGCCGTGCTTCGGTTGCTTGATGCCCGCTGAGCCAGGTCTGGGTTTCGCGCCCTCATCATCTGAATAACAATCGTTCGTTTGCTAAAGCTCATATTATTTATGATTATTAGTGGATATTTGGATAAATATCCACTAAGGGACAACTAACAACCGTTTGTATTTTATTTCGCGGCCATATATCTTGACGCTCAATCAATGGGTGTTGAAAGGGTGGTCATGATGGATGCCTATATCGTATCGGCTGTGCGTACGGCCGGGGGGCGGCGCAACGGGCGGCTTAGTGGTTGGCATCCTGCCGACTTGGGCGGTTTTATCATCGACGCGCTGCTTGATCGTGCAAATGTAGATCCGGCGCAGATCGAGGATGTGATCTTTGGATGCGTTCAGCAGGTCGGGCAGCAATCCCAGAATATTGCCCGCACTGCGGTGCTGTCGTCACGACTGCCCGAAAGCGTGCCTGGCGTCACTGTCGACCGTCAGTGCGGGTCGTCGCAACAGGCCATCCATTTTGCGGCCCAGGCAGTCCAGTCGGGCGCCATGGATATGGTCATTGCCGGTGGTGTGGAAAGCATGTCGCGGGTGCCCATGTTTCTTGCATCCTATTTGCCCGAACAAAACGGGATGGGCCATTATCGCGGCGAACGGTTCCAGAAACGGTTCGGCGGGGCAGAACCCAGCCAATTTGTCGGGGCCGAGATGATGGCCGAGAAATATCAGATATCCAAGGGCGAGCTTGATCAGTTTGCCCTTGCAAGCCACCGCAAGGCCTTTGCCGCCCAAGGCGCGTTTGAGGGCGAAATTGCCCCGGTTCCGGTCACGCTCAAGGATGGCGGGCAGGCGGTGCATCAGATCGACGAGGGCGTGCGCGCCGATACGTCACTGGAAAGCATCGGGGGCGTGAAGTTGCTGACGGAAGGCGGTCGGATTTCCGCCGCCAATGCCAGTCAGATCTGCGACGGTGCCGCCGCGGTTCTTGTCGTCAACGAACGTGGTCTTAAGCGGTTGGGCATCAACCCCATTGCCCGTATTCACCATATGTCGGTCCATGCTTCGGACCCGGTGATCATGCTTGAAACCCCGATCCCGGCGACACTGAACACACTGAAAAAAATCGGCATGTCCGTCGATGACATCGATTTTTTCGAAGTGAACGAGGCCTTCGCGTCGGTGCCGCTTGCTTGGCTGAAGTCAACCGGGGTCGATCCGGAACGATTGAACGTTCATGGGGGCGCCATAGCGTTGGGCCATCCGCTGGGGGCGTCAGGGGCGCGAATTGCCACGACGCTGATCAATGCGCTGGGCCTTCACGGCAAGCGTTATGGCCTGCAGACCATGTGCGAAAGCGGCGGCATGGCCAATATCACGATATTTGAGCGGCTCTAGCCCACAGGCCGTCCCAGCGTCTGATCCTGATCCGTTGCAACACGATCAGGCAGATCTTGCCTTTCTCTTGAACCCCGGAGCCAAAGCGAAAATGGACTTACAACTTGCTGACAAGACCGTTCTGGTAACCGGGGCTGCCTCGAATATCGGGCGTGCGATCGCTTTGAAATTCGCCGCCGAGGGGGCGAATGTCGTGATCCTCGATCTTGATCGCGCACAGTCTGAAAAAACCGTGCAGGATATTCAGGATGCGGGCGGGCGGGCCACATGTGCCGTTGTTGATGTGACCGACGCCGAAGCCGTGGCAATTACAATCGCTGATATCGTGAACTCTGTCGGTCCGGTCGATGTCCTGGTCAACAATGTCGGATGGTCTGGGAAGATGGGCTACTTTTTGGACATTGATCCGGCGCGCTGGGACAAGGCCTATCGGCTGAATCTGCTTCCGGTTTTCACCATGACACGCGCGGTTCTGCCCGCGATGGTCGCGCGTCGACAGGGCGCTATCGTATCCGTCGCCAGCGATACCGGGTTTGGAATGACGCATACGTCTGAATATGGGGCGGTCAAAGCAGGGGTAATGAATTTCTCGCGTTCGATCGCCATCGAATATGGGCGCTATAATATTCGTTCGAACGTCGTGTGTCCCGGGCTGGTCATCCCGCAGGCCGGCGATATGGGCGCGGGCAGCTTCTGGAACAACGGCATCGGCTATAGCGAAAAAGAGATCGGCGTGCTGGAAGCCCAGGTTCCGATGCGGGTGCTGCCGAGCGCGAATGATATCGCCGACGCCACCGTGTTTTTCGCGTCCGGCGCGGCCCGGATCCTGACAGGTCAGGTGCTGAGCGTTTCAGGTGGTTACCAGATGCCACGTTGAACTGGTTGAGGTGTCCCTGGTTTATAGAGGTTTTGACCTGAGACCCGACTTCCTTCCCGCCTTTGGGAGAATCCGTTGGTTAATGGTACTGCTCCTCAATCTTGGACCGCCGGAGGCTGGATTTTTCCGGCTCTGTCACGATGACGGCTGGTGACGCAAGCGGGACGTTGTATCCAGTCGCGCTGTGGGGTCTGTCCTCGTTGTAGTGTCTCCTCGATCAAGCCCAGCTTTTCCGGAAGAGGTACATCTTTCCATTGGCGCGGCCGACCATACACCTCAAGACCACGGAACGGCAGAACATCGCTCGGCTCGACCGCCTCAGGCTAGAAGATCCAGTGATCATCTGCGGAGCGGGTCCGCGGGGCACCTCAGACGCAAGAAGGGACGTGTTCGAATACATAGCACTGTTCTACAACCCGAAACGCAAGCACACGAACAACGGCATGCTGTCGCCCGTTGACTTCGAGATCAGACAGCGGAAACTGAATGAGGCAGGTGTCTAGGAAACTAGGGGCACCTCAATCCTCGATGCGATCGCAAAGGGCGAACAGCCGGATGGCCTGACGTCCGACTATCTTATCAAGTCAGGCGTGCCCGCAGCGAGATCAGACCAGCGCACCCAGTTCGCAAAGCTGTAAGCCGGAGGTTCCCCTATCCTCCAAACTCGTACCGCCGGAAAGGCAAACTGAGACTACAGCCTGAAATCGGCCAGATTCCTGCTCAAGGCGGCGTCTCCGTCCGAACCCCCTTATGGCAAGCATCGCAAAACGCGCCACAATACCGGGACACCTTCCCGCTAGCTGATATCTAGGAAGTGCTTGGCTGGGGCGGTAGGATTCGAACCTACGGTACACGGTACCAAAAACCGATGCCTTACCACTTGGCCACGCCCCAACGTGGGGGCGTAATTACGATGTAGGGCGCGCCACTGCAAGCCCTGAAATGGCGCATTTTGTGTTTGGCGGGCGGGATTATGTGCCGCCTGTGGTTCAGAAGGACTGGTCGTAATCGCCGACGCTGGGTTCGGTGCGGATCACGGCGTCGATCTCGGCAAAGATCGCGCGCAACTCGGCCTCGCTGGTCGCACTTTCGCAGACCACGACCAGATTGGGCGTGTTGGAAGATGCCCGCACCAGCCCCCAGGATCCGTTGTCCAGAATGACGCGGGCGCCGTTCACGGTGACCACCTGCACGATCTTGCGCCCGGCGATGGTGCCGCCCGATGCGGCCTTGGCCTGCAACCGGGCCACGATCCGCTCCAGCACCGCGTATTTTTCGGTATCGGGGCAGAAGGGCGACAGGGTCGGCATGGCCCAGGTCAGCGGCAGGGCGCGGCGCAGGTCGGACATCGACTTGCCGGGGTTGCGGTCCATCAGCTTGCAGATTTCCACCGCGACGCGCATGCCGCAGTCATAGCCACGCCCGATCGGTTCGGCCAGAAAATAGTGGCCGGATTTCTCGAACCCGGCCAGCGCGCCCAGGTCCTTGACGCGGCGTTTCATGTGGCTGTGGCCGGTCTTCCAGTAATCAGCGGTCACGCCATTGGCGCGCAGCACCGGATCGGATGCGAACAGGCCCGTCGATTTCACATCGGCGACGAAGGTGGCATTCGGATAGATGCCCGACAGATCGCGCGCCAGGATCACGCCGACCTTGTCGGCGAAAATCTCTTCGCCCTCGTCATCGACGACGCCGCAGCGGTCGCCATCACCATCAAACCCCAGCGCCAGATCGGCGCCGCTGGCGCGCAAGCTGTCGGCCATGTCATGCAGCATATGCATGTCTTCGGGGTTCGGGTTGTAGTTCGGAAAGGTGTAATCCAGCCGGGTATGGCTGTGCACAACTTCGACGCCGATCCGTTCCAGAATGCGCGGCGCAAAGGCCGACGCGGTGCCATTGCCGGTGGCGCAGACAACCTTCAGCGGGCGCGACATGCGGAAATCACCGCACAGATCGTCGATATAGGCGTCCATCACGCCATCGACACGTTCGTACCGACCGCCACCCATGGCGTGACCCAGACCGTTCAGCACGATGTCGCGCAGCTCTGCCATCTCGTCCGGGCCATGGGTCAGCGGGCGTTCAAAGCCCATCTTGACGCCGGTCCAGCCATTGGGATTGTGGCTGGCCGTCACCATCGCCACGGCGGGGCAGTCCAGATGAAACTGGCTGAAATAGGCCATGGGCGACAGGCAGGGGCCGATATCGCGCACGGTGATCCCGGCCTGGATTAGCCCCAGCATCAGCGCGTTCTTGATCGACAGCGAATAGTCGCGGTAATCGTTGCCCACGGCAATCTCAGGCCTAATGCCGCGCCGCTGCATCTGGGTGCCAAGGCCGAGGCCCAGCGCCGTCATGCCCGGCAGGTTGATCTGGTCGGGATATTTCCAGCGCGCGTCATATTCGCGAAAGCCTGTGGGGGCGATCATCGGGTCGCGCAGGAATTCCCAGGTGTTCTGGGCAACGTCGGGCAGGGGCTTGGTCACGCGGTCACTCTCTTGTTCGGGTCACAGTCTTATCGGGTCGGATTTGGCCAGCCGGTCAAACGCCATCAGGCTGTCGATCAGCGCGCCCATCTGGTCCAGCGGAATCATGTTCGGCCCGTCAGAGGGCGACATATCGGGGTTTTCATGCGTTTCTATGAACACGCCCGCAATGCCCAGCGACACGGCGGCGCGCGCCATAACGGGCGCAAATTCGCGCTGCCCGCCCGATGATCCGCCCTGACCGCCGGGTTGCTGCACCGAATGGGTGGCGTCCATGATGACAGGATAGCCGGTCTGCATCATCCGGGGCAGGCCGCGCATATCGGCCACCAGCGTGTTATAGCCAAAGGACGTGCCGCGTTCGGTCAGCAGGATCTTTTCATTGCCGGTCGCGGCGACCTTGGCCGCGACATTATCCATGTCCCAGGGCGCCAGAAACTGGCCCTTCTTGATATTGATCGCAGCCCCGGTCTGCCCGGCGGCCAGCAGCAGATCGGTCTGGCGGCACAAAAAGGCCGGGATCTGCAGCACATCGACCACGGCGGCCACCGGCGCGCATTGGCCGATATCGTGGATATCGGTCAGCACCGGCACGCCCAGGCGGGCCTTGACCTCGGCCAGCACACGCAGCCCTTCCTGCATCCCCAGCCCGCGAATGCCCGACAGGGACGTGCGGTTGGCCTTGTCGAAACTGGCCTTGAAGATGAATCCGGCCCCCGAACGCGCGCAGATATCCTGCATCGTTTGTGCGATCATCAGCGCGTGGTCCAGACTTTCCAGCTGACACGGGCCCGCGATGACCGTCAGGGGGCGGTTGTTGCCGACGGTCAGCCCGCCGATAGTCACGTCTTTCATTATGCTGATACCTGTTCGCGAAGGATGGATGCCGTCATCGACACCATCAGGTATATCCCGCTGAAGATCAGCAAGGCCAGCAATGTGTTTTCGAACGACCGCGGATAGGAGGCCTCATCCGGGCCGACAGGCGTGACGCCGATCGACAGATAGCGCACCTGGCGGTTTGCCTCGATACGGGCGGTTTCAAGCTGGACCAGCGCCTGTTGCAGCAGCAACTGGCGGTTCATCAGATCGGCCTCGGCGATACGCAATTCGGCCGAGACGCGGGCCAGTGAATCGGTGCCGACCGTGCTTTCGGTCATCGAGGACCGCAGCTCGGCCACCAGGGCCTCCAGCCGCTGTATATCGCCTCGCACGCCATCGACGCGCGCCTGGTTCGGCCGGTCGTTGTCCAGCAATTGTTGCAGTTGCAGGCGCTTTTCCCGAAGCTGCATTTCAAACCCGGTGATCTGCGACATCAGCGCGGTCGTCTCGCTGGCGGGGTCCAGAACCCCCAGTTTTTCCTGCAATTCCAGAACACGGGACTGGGCGTCATTCACCTTCTGCTCGGCGTCGCGGAAACTTTCGCGCGCGCCTGACATCTGATCCTCGCGCAGGCGATGCGTCAGGCCATCCACGCGGGCCTCGGCATAAGAGATCAGCGCCTGGGAAAAGGCCTCGGATGTGGCCGGATCGGCGGCGATGACCTCCATCTTCAGGATACCCTCGGTGGGGTCATAGCCGATCTTGACCACGCGCTGATAAATCTTGTAGGCGGCTTCGCTGGTGCTGTCGGGCTTCAACCGTTGAATCGGGTCGATCCAGTCCTGACTGAAATGCGCCTTGAACCCAAGGTCTTCGTCCAGCCGCCGCATGGCGTCGCGCGACTGAAGATAGCTTTGCACGGTGGTCGAATCCTGCTGGACGGCCAGGCCGGTCCCGGCAAACATGCTGCCCAGCCCGCCACCCACCTGGCTTTCGGCCTGCTGGATGATGAATTCGGATTTCGTGGCATACATCGGTGTGGCTATTTTGTAATAGTAAAATCCGGCCATGAAGGTGGGCAGCAGAACGAAAGCCGCCAGCCGGGAAATCAGCAGGCCCAGCTTGCGCCGCCGACGGCGGGCAATGTCATGCTGAATGCGCAATATCTGGTCGGCAGCCGATTCCGGCGGGGTGACATCATTGGACGGCAGGTTGCGCCCGGCCGGCATGGTTTGCGGCAGCTTGGGCGTGTCATTGGCAACGGGCTGGTTGCTGACAACTTCCAACATGCTGGGGGTCTCGAACGGGTCGATGCCGCGTTCGCGCAACAGCCGCACGGCATCGTAATCGGATGTGGCGGGCAGGCCATGCCGCTGGGCGGCCCGGCGCGCCATGCGCAACTGGCGGCCGGTCAGGCCTTCCTGGCGTATCGTGCCGATATCGGTTCCTTCGTTCTGTGTCGCGGCAGCGCGGTTTGCGGCGGGGCGCTGGATGTTCTCATCCATCATGTCGGGTTCGTTTTGCACGAAGGGCACATCTTCAAACCCGTCGACCGCGCGCAGGTGCGGTTTTGCGGCATCGGGGCGCACCCGGCCATTGCCAAGTGGTGCATTTCGCCGAATCCGGAATTTCTTAGCTCTGGGTTTGGTAGTCATACAGCTCTTTCGCCTCCTCCAGAGTGTCGAACATATGCATCTGCCCGTCTTTCAGAACGGCGGCCGATCGGCAGAACCGTTCCAGGATATCGGGCTGATGAGACACGATTACCACGGTTGTCTTTTCCAGACGTTCACGCAGGATACCACCGGCACGACGGTTGAATTCCACATCTGTCGTGCCCGGCATGCCTTCGTCGATAAGATAGATATCAAAATCCAGTGCCAGCATCAGGGCAAAGCTGAACCTGGCCTTCATGCCGGAACTATAGGTGCCCAGCGGCATGTCGAAATATTCCTTGATGTCGCACAGCCAGCGCGCGAAGGCTTCGACATAGTCGGGATCAAGCCCGTATAGCCGCGCGATATAGCGGGCGTTTTCCGTGCCACTGTGCCGGTTGATGACGCCGCCCATGAACCCCAGCGGGAACGAGATGCGGCTGGTGCGGGTGATGCGGCCTTCGTCGGGCTTTTCCAGCCCGGCCATCATGTTGATCAATGTCGTCTTGCCGGTGCCGTTCGGGGCCAGAATGCCCAGCGACTTGCCCAGTTCAACCCGGAACGAAACCCTGTCCAGGATCACCTTGCGCCGCTGCCCCGTCCAGAATGATTTACTGACCTGGTCGAACTCGATCATCTATACGCCCCGGCACCATACAACGTGCCATTTTATTATCGCTACGGTTATCGTTCTTGAAACAATACCGGGGCAATTAGGCGGTATTATGTCCAAGTGGCGCAACTCTGCCAATATGCATTGTCGTTGCGCCATCTGATGACCGGGCGATTTGTCACCCGTGCTGTTTTTCCACGCGCAAAAGCTTGCCCACCACGATTGATACGGCGGCGGCGGCAAAGCTGAACAAGGCGCCCATCTTGGCGGCGTCCTGAACATGGATGCCGTTCAGAACCACGTTGCCGTCAAAGGCAACCGACGCGATGAACAGCGAAACGGTAAACCCGATCGCAGCCACGCAGCCCACGACAACAAGATCAAGCGCCCGCATCCCGGAGGGCAAGCCCAGCCCCAGCGGTCGCGCCGCGATCCAGCCGAATATGGTCACACCCAGCGGCTTGCCGATCATCAGGCCCGCCAGCACCAGCCAGGTTGGCGTGCCGATCGACGAGAATTCGACGCCTGCGTTCAAAAGCCCGAAGAAGAACAGCACGACCTCGACCGGATGCTTGAGCATATGCTCGATCTGGTTCAGCAGATCGGTCAGGTATTGCTCGGCCTCGCTGAAGATGCCGAAGGCGCGGTCGGCATGCGGAATGGTCGGCACGATCGGCAAAAGCCCAAGGGCGGGGTGAAGGCCAGCCTCCTGAAAGCCGAACCAGCTGGCGCAGCCTGCCAGAAGATAGGGCCAGAACGACAGATATTTGCGCACCCAGCTTGACATGGGCCGCAATTGATCGCCGCGGTCCATCATCCGGGGCAGCCAGTTGAACAGCACGAAAACCCCGACGGCCGATCCCAGAGACACCAACAGCCAGGCTGGCGCCAGATCGCCCGATGGATAGAAGATCGCCAGAATGATCAGCCCCGCCGCATCGTCGGCGATGGCCAGCAGCAGCAGGAACCGCACTGCCGGATGCCCGGCCCCGAAAACCACGCGCCCCACCAGATAGGCAAAGGCGATATCGGTCGCGGACGGGATCGCCCAGCCGCGGCTGATGGCATCGAAGGTGGCCGATCCCATCAATGCCGCCAGCCCCACATAAATGGCGATCGGTCCCAGCATTCCGCCCAGCGTGGCGATCAGCGGCGTTGCGGCCTTTTTGCCGCGCAATGATCCTTCTTTCAGGATCACCGCTTCCCAGACTTCCTTGGCGGCGATGGCAAAGAAGAAGGCCATCAGGATATCATTGACCAGGTAATGCACGCTCAGCACCTTGGTCACGTCACCGACTTCGAATTTCTCGAACCCTTCACCGTAATTATTGGCCCAGCGGGTGAAATCCCCGCCGATCCAGTCGTTGAACCACAACGGATACTCGACGAAATGGTGATAGGCATGTGTGTCGAAATTTGCCCAGATCAGTGCGATCAGGGCACCGGCGACAAGCAGCAAAGAATAGTTGTTGATGAAATTCCAGACGCGGTACATGCTGACCCCCTCCTGCCGTGCCGGGATGATTAAGACATGAATCGCGCGGGGGCAACCATTCAGGTCAGGATCGGTTGATCACATTCCGGATCAGGCCCGGACAAGCTGAACAGATCAGGGAAAAGAACGGTTTTTTTCCAGAATATCCTGCACTTGTCCCAAGTCCCCCTCGTGCCCGCAGCGGGTGTTCGGACGATGCGTCTGCCATGGACGCCAGCCCCTGCTTTGCGCGTGGATGCAGATCAAGCTGCGCAGCGCCCGGGGGGCTTTCACTTGGCGTGGATCGGCCCTAAATCGGATGCATGTCTGATGACCTGACATCCTTGCAGGCCGATCTTGCCGGCTGTCGCCTGTGCGCGTCCCGCTTTGCCGCCACGGCCAGCGCCCACAGCCCGCGACCAGTGATCTGGTTCCGGCCCGGCGCGCGGATCGTTATTGCCGGTCAGGCGCCGGGGATACGGGTGCATGAGGCGGGCCGGCCGTTTAAGGATGCCTCGGGTGATCGGCTGCGCGACTGGATGGGCGTGACGCCTGACCAGTTCTATGACCGCGACCGCGTTTCGGTGCTGCCGATGGCGTTCTGCTTTCCGGGCTATGATGCCAGGGGGGCCGACCTGCCTCCCCCGCCCATCTGTTCCAAGACATGGCATCCGCGGATCACACCGGCGCTGGGGGATGCGCCGCTGACCTTGCTGGTGGGGGGCTATGCGCAACGCTATTACCTGAAAGCGGCGGCCGTGACAGAAACAGTGGTCGGCTGGCGCGCGCATGCTCCGCGCGTCTTTCCCTTGCCCCATCCTTCGTGGCGCAATACGGCTTGGCTGAAAAGGAACCCGTGGTTTGCGCGCGATCTGCTGCCCGCATTGCGGGCCCGCGTGCAAGAGGTGCTGAATGACTGACCCAACCCCGCTGGACCGCGCCCATGCCGCGATGCAGGCCGCGCCGCAGGATGATGCCGCGCGGCTGCGGTTTTACGAACGGCTGGCCGATTGCGAATTGTTCATCCTGCTGGACCGCGACCCCGAAGACGACCAGATCGCCCCGCGCATGTTCGATCTGGAAGGCGGCCGGTTCGTTCTGGTCTTCGACCGCGAAGACCGGCTGGCCGACTGCGTTGGCGCCGCCGCCCCCTATGCGGCCATGTCCGGGCGGCTGATCGTGGGGATGCTGGCCGGGCAGGGCATCGGGCTGGGCGTCAACCCGGGGGTGGCGCCATCGTCGATCCTGATACCCGAACAGGCCGTGGCATGGCTGGCGCAAACGCTGACCCATGCCCCTGCCGAGGTCGAGGCCCGCCCGCAGGAACTGACATCGCCCGGCGGATTGCCCGACAATCTGCTGATGGCGCTGGATGCAAAACTGGCAGGCGTCGGCGGGCTTGCGCAACTGGCCTATCTGGCCGGGGTTGCCTATCAGGGGGCCGGGCGCAGCCATGTTCTGGCCTTTGTCGATGCCGTGCCGGGCGCACAGCCGGCGCTGGCGCGCGCGGTGTCCGAGGCGCTGATTTTCAGCGGGGTCGAGGCGGGCGTTCTGGATGTCGCCTTCTTCGCGGCCAGTGATCCCATGGCGGCACGTCTGGCGAAGGTCGGATTGCGGTTCGATCTGCCACAATCTGCAACTGCCACGCGCGCGGCCCCGGCCGCCCCGGGCATGGACCCGGACAAACCTCCGCGCCTGCGCTAGGCGGCTAGCGTCCTCGCGGGCGGTGGATATGGGCGCTTTGCACCAGTCCAAAGGCCGCCAGCAACACCAACATCGCCGATCCGCCGTAAGAAACCAGCGGCAGCGGCACCCCCACCACGGGCGCCAGCCCCATCACCATCGACATGTTCAGGGCAAAGAACAAAAAGAACGTGGCGGCGATGCCCAGCGTCAGCAGCGATGAAAACCGGTCCTTGTTTTTCAAGGCCGACGCCACGCAAAAGGCGATGATCAGCGCATACAGGACCAGCAACGAAAACGCCCCGACAAAGCCGAATTCTTCGGCCAGCGTCGTGAAGATGAAATCGGTATGCTTTTCGGGCAGGAAATTCAGCCTGCTTTGGGTGCCCTGCATGAAGCCGCGCCCGGCCCAGCCCCCCGATCCCAGCGCGATCTTCGACTGGGTGATGTGATAGCCCGCACCCAGCGGATCTGTCGACGGGTCAAGGAAGGTGTCGATCCGGCGGTATTGATAATCGCGCAGCAACTGCCACGGCGTGCCGCGCGAAGCAAAGACCGCCGCGATCAGACCGCCACCTATCGCGGCCACCGCAGCAAAATAGACCCAATGCACCCCCGCAGCGAACATCACCGCCGCTCCGCCAAACACCAGCAACAATGCGGTGCCCAGATCGGGCTGGCCCATCACCAGCGCGGTGGGCAGCAGAATGATCACCACCGGGATCACCACATAAAGCGGGCGCGACACCTTTCTGATGTCCAGCCAGTCGTAATAGGCGGCCAGAACCATCACCAGTGTGATCTTCGTCAATTCAGAGGGTTGCAGCCGCATGAAGCCCAGGTCGATCCAGCGCTGCGCGCCCATTCCGACGGTGCCGAAGAAATCGACGAACAGCAGCAAGACCAGCGACATGCCGAAGGCCAGCGCCGCGGTATTGCGCCAGAACCAGATCGGCACGAATCCGACCACAAACATCACGCTCACCCCAAGCGCGAACCGTTTGATCTGCGGTGCGGCCCAGGGGCTGAACGACCCGCCGGCCACCGAATACAGCATCAGGAAGCCCACACAGGCGACCGCGGCCAGCAACAACACCAGCGCCCAGTTCAGATACAGAACCTTGCGCAGGCCGGATGGAACGGTCTTGAGGTTGTATTCCAGATAACTCATGCCCGGCTGCGCCCCGTCGGCTGGTTGCCGGGCGGCTGCAGCGGCATGGCGTCAAACAGGCGCTGGATGGCCGGCCTTTGGTCGGATGGGTAAGACGCCAGCGGCGGCAGTGTGCCATGCAGGGCGCGCAGCACGATATCGCGGGCGATCGGCGCTGCCGCCGTCGAGCCGCCAGAGCCGTGTTCCACCACAACTGAAACGGCGATGCGCGGCGCCTCATAGGGGGCGAAGGCGATGAACAGCGCATGGTCGCGCCGGTTCCAGGGCAGATCGGCGTTGCTGGTCACGCCGCGCGCCCGTTCGGCGGCGGTAATGTTGCGCACCTGGCTGGTGCCGGTCTTGCCGGCCATTTTCAGGGCCTCATCCTCGATCCGGGTGCGATAGGCGGTGCCGCGTCGGCTGTTCGAAACGTCATACATGCCCTGCCAGACCTTCGCCAGATGCTGGGGCAGCAGGCCCAGATCCTCGCCCGGGCTGCTGGGGGTTTCCACACCATCCACCGACTTGATCAGCCGTGGCATGATGGCGCGCCCGGTGGCCAGGCGGGCGGTCATTACCGCCAGTTGCAGGGGCGAGGTCAGAACGAAACCCTGCCCGATGGCCGCATTCAGCGTGTCACCGATCTGCCATTCTGCCCCGCGCGCCGCGCGCTTCCAGTCCTTGTCGGGCACCAGGCCTTCGATGATCGCGGACATAGGCAGATCATAACGCTGCCCCAGCCCAAGGCGGCGCGCCATGGCGGCGATCTTGTCGATGCCAACCCGGCGGGCAATGTCGTAATAATAGACGTCACAGGATTGTTCCAGGCTGGCATTGAGGTTCACATGACCGTGCCCGCCATGTTTCCAGCAGTGAAACCGCCGTCCGCTGGTTTCAAGGTAGCCGGGGCACCAGACGGTTTCTTCGGGGGTCACAATCCCGTCTTCAAGCGCGGCAAGCCCGGTGATGACCTTGAACGTCGATCCGGGCGGATAGGCCCCCTGAACCGACTTGTTGGCCAGCGGGCGATAGGGGTTTTCCGTCAGTTCACGGTAATCGGCGACCGAAATGCCGCGCACGAACTTGTTGGGATCGAATGACGGGGCCGATGCGATGCCCAGAATATCGCCCTGTTGCAGGTCGATCACGACCGAGGCCGCACTTTCGCCCGCCATCCGCGCCTGCATGAAATTCTGCAAGCCACGATCGACGGTTAGTTGCAGGTCAGAGCCGGTGCGCCCGGGCGCGCGGTCCAGTTCACGGATAACGCGGCCCACGGCGTTTACCTCGATCCGTTTTGTGCCGGCAGTACCGCGAAGCTGGTCTTCCATCCGGGCCTCGACCCCGTTCTTGCCGATCTGAAAGCGCGGGATTTGCAGCACCGGGTCGGGGTTTTCCAGCTTGGACAGATCGTAATCGCTGACCGGGCCGACATAGCCGATCACATGCGCGAAATCTTCGCCGGCAGGATAGTGACGCGACAGGCCAACCTCGGGGGTAACGCCGGGCAGGGCGGGGGCATTCACGGCCAGTGCCGCCACTTCCTGCCAGCTGAGCCGGTCGGCCACAGTAACCGGCACGAAAGGGCTTAGCCGGTTGATCTCCTTGATGGCGCGGTCGATATCGTCCCGGGTCAGTGGCACGATCCGGGCGATCCGCGCCAGCGCCTGTTCCACATCGCCCGCATCTTCGCGCACCAGAACAATGCGGTAGTTCTGTTCGTTTTCCGCCAGCGGATGCCCCTGGCGATCAAAGATCAGGCCACGTGTCGGCGGAATAAGCCGCAGGTTGATACGGTTCTCTTCGGCCAGCAGGCGGAACTGATCGGCCTGGTCAACCTGCATATAGCGCATGCGCAGTGCCAGCATCGACATGAATGCCACCTGTGCGCCGCCCAGGATCAATCCTCGCCGGGTGATGCGGCGCGCGCTTTCCTCGACATCCTTTGGCGAATGTTTCATCGCAGCACCCTTCGCGCTTCGGGCTGGCCGGCAGGCGGGCGGCGCAGGCCAAAGGCCACACGCGACAGCACGATCGCCACAGGATAGAACAGGATCGTCATCAGCATCTGTATGACCGCCAGCCGCAGCCCGGCATGATCGACAGCGAATATGGTCAGGATCAGCGTATTGGCCAATATGACCGCCACGATCGTGACCACACTGAAAGCCAGTTCGGTGGCCAGGGGCATGTCGGCCGCGCCGTGATGACGGCTGCGCAGGAACTCTGCCCCGATCAGCACCAGAAGCGTCCACAGCCCCGGCGGACGCTGGGTCAGCAGATCGGCCGCCAGAAATACCGCCACCAGCACAAGGGGCGGCACGAAATCGGGGCGGCGCTGAACCCAGACAAAGGTCAGGCACAACAGCATGTCGGGGCCGGGCACCCGCCTGGGGGCGGTTTCCACCGGCAACAGCCCCAGAAAGATCAGCCCGGCCGCAACAGCGGCAAACAAAAGGCGATACAGCCAGCGCTGGCTGGTGGCCGGATCAATCATTGCTGCACCTGCGGGGTATTCAGGGCCTGCGGAACCGGACCAATCAGCGAGGGTGCAACCAAGGCGCCGGGATCGGTGATGATGTCGTTGGAATGGCTGCGCAGCACGCGCAGGAATTCCAGCCGTTCGTAATCGGCCGCCAGCCGCACCCGCAACCGCTTGTCCGCGCCCATCGCCACCTGTCCAACCAGCAGGCCCGGTGGAAACAGGCCGCCATCGCCGGATGAAATGACCCGGTCGCCGGGGCGAACGGCATCGGGATTTTCCAGAAACTCGACCGGCGGGGCCATCGAGTTGTCGCCGGCCAATATGCCGCGCTGGCCTGATGGCTGAATTGTCACCGGCAGACGGCTGTTGGAATCGGTCAGCAGGATCACGCGCGCGCTGTTCTGGCCGACACCCGAAATGCGCCCCACCAGCCCCAGCCCGTCCGTCGTCGCCCAGCCATCGAGAATGCCGTCATGCGCGCCGACATTCAGCAGCACCGACTGGCGAAAGGGCGATCCGCTGTCGGCCAGAACCACGCCGGTGATATAGGTCAGGCGGGGGTCAAGCTGCACCTTGTTCAGATCGCGCAGCTTGGCGTTTTCCTGTTCCAGTTGCAGTGCGGCCTCTTTCCAGGCCTTCATCTGGCGCAGTTCGCGGCGCAACTCCTGGTTCTGTTCATAGATGCGGGCATAGGACTGGAAATCGTTCACCATGCCGGCCAGCGCGGTGACCGGGGCCATGGCCCAGCCGAATTCCGGCACGACGCGGTCGATGAACGCGGCGCGAAACCGTTCGACGCGCGGGCTGTCGATGCGCCAGATCAGGAACAGAAGCGTCAGGCACACGACCAGAGTGCCGATCACGATACGCCGGATCGGGCGGGTATATTCGGCGTTGGTTTTCCGCTCTCTTGCCACGGCGGCCTCTCTTCAGGCGCGGGCGCATATCATGCGTCGGTCAGCTGTCGTAATCTATCACATGCCGCAGCTGTTTTTCATATTCCAGCGCCTTGCCTGTGCCCAGGGCAACACAATTGAGTGACTCATCCGCCACTGAAATGGCCAGCCCGGTCTGCTCGCGCAGCGCCAGATCCAGTTCGCCCAGCAGCGCGCCGCCACCCGTCAGCATCACGCCACGATCCACGATATCGGCGGCCAGGTCGGGCGGGGTGGCTTCCAGCGCGATCATCACCGCCTCGCAGATCTGTTGCACCGGTTCGGCCAGGGCTTCGGCGACCTGGGCCTGATTGATCTCGATTTCCTTGGGCACGCCATTGAGCAGGTCGCGTCCGCGGATCTGCATGGATGCGCCGCGTCCGTCATCGGGCATGCGGGCCGTGCCGATGGATGTCTTGATCCGCTCGGCCGTGCTTTCGCCGATCAGCAGGTTCTGCTGGCGGCGCAGATAGCTGATGATGGCCTCGTCCATCCGGTCGCCGCCCACGCGCACAGATCGGGCATAGACGATATCGCCCAGGGACAGCACCGCAACCTCGGTCGTGCCGCCGCCGATATCGACAACCATGTTGCCGGTGGGATCGGTGATCGGCATTCCCGCGCCAATGGCCGCCGCGATCGGTTCAGCGATCAGCCCGGCGCGCCGCGCCCCTGCCGACAGAACCGACTGGCGGATCGCGCGCTTTTCAACCGGTGTGGCACCATGCGGCACGCAGACGATGATCTTGGGCTTGGTAAAGGTGGTGCGCTTGTGGACCTTGCGGATGAAATACTTGATCATCTCTTCGGCCACGTCGAAATCGGCGATCACGCCTTCGCGCATCGGCCGGATGGCCTGAATGCTGCCCGGCGTGCGGCCCAGCATCAGCTTGGCCTCTTCGCCGACGGCCAGCACCTGCTTGCGCCCGTCCTTGACGTGATAGGCCACGACCGAGGGTTCGTTCAGAACGATGCCCTTGCCCTTGACATAAACCAGGGTATTCGCCGTCCCCAGGTCGATCGCCATGTCTGACGAAAACAAACCACCAAAAGCTGCCATTCCGGCGTCCCCGTTCCCACGTTTTGTTGCGGGCCGACTCTGACCATCGGACCGAAATGCTTTATAGGCGGCGCGCGGGTATAGCGTAAAGGGGGGCAGGCGGGCAAATCAGCGCAATTGCGCCACTCTGCCCGCCAGGCCGGTCAATCAGGCGCTGCGCAGATTATCGGCGGGCTTGGTCTTTTCGCGCCGCACCAGCAGGCGGTTCAGCGCGCTGACATAGGCCCGGGCCGAGGCGACGACCGTATCGGTATCGGCCGACTGGCCGGTGACGATCTTGCCGTTTTCCTCCATCCGCACGCTGACGGTGGCCTGGGCATCGGTGCCTTCGGTGACGGCATGAACCTGATACAGCTGCAGGCGCGCCTGGTGCGGAAACAGCGCCTTGACGGCGTTGAAGGTCGCATCGACCGGCCCGTCACCCGTCGCATGCACCTGATGATCCACCCCGTCGATGGTCAGGGTCAGATCGGCGGTTTGCGGGCCTTCGGTGCCGCAGACCACGCGCAGATGCTTGACTACGATGCGTCCATGGGCCTCGTCCGAGGTGGTGTCGCGCATCAGCGCCACCAGATCGTCGTCAAAGACCTCTTTCTTGCGGTCAGCCAAAGCCTTGAACCGCACAAAGACGTCTTTCAACTGGTTATCGCCCAGATCAAAGCCCAGATCGTGCAGTTTGGCACGCAGGGCGGCGCGACCGGAATGCTTACCCATCACCAGATTGGTGGCGTTCAGCCCGATATCGGCGGGCTTCATGATTTCAAACGTTTCGGCATTTTTCAGCACGCCATCCTGATGGATGCCCGATTCATGCGCAAAGGCGTTCTTGCCGACGATCGCCTTGTTATATTGCACCGGAAAGCCCGATACGGTGGCGACCAGACGGCTGGCCTGCATGATCCTGGTGGTGTCGATGCCGGTGCGATAGGGCATGATGTCATTGCGCACCTTCAGCGCCATCACGACTTCTTCCAGCGCGGTATTGCCGGCGCGTTCGCCCAACCCGTTGATCGTGCATTCGATCTGGCGCGCGCCGGCCTCGACCGCGGCCAGCGCATTGGCGGTGGCCATGCCCAGATCGTTGTGACAATGCGTGGCAAAGATGATCGTGTCGGCCCCCGGCACCCGTTCCAGCAGCATCGCGATCAGCGCCGCACTTTCGCGCGGGGCGGTATAGCCGACCGTATCGGGGATGTTGATGGTCGTGGCGCCAGCCTTGATCGCGGTTTCCACCACACGGCACAGGAAATCATGTTCGGTGCGTGTGGCGTCCATCGGCGACCATTGCACATTGTCGCACAGGTTGCGCGCATGGGTGACGGTGGCATGGATGCGATCAACCATTTCATCCTGCGTCAGCCGGGTGATGTCACGATGCAGCGGCGAGGTGCCGATAAAGGTGTGAATGCGCGGTTTGCCCGCGTGTTTCACGGCCTCCCAGCAGCGGTCGATATCGTTGAAATCGGCCCGCGACAGGCCGCAGATCACCGAATTCACCGAATTGCGGGCGATATCGCGCACCGCTTCGAAATCGCCATCGGATGCGATGGGAAATCCGGCCTCGATGATATCGACGCCCATTTCGTCCAGCAGGGCGGCAATTTCCAGTTTCTCGGAATGGGCCATCGTGGCACCGGGCGATTGTTCACCATCGCGCAGGGTGGTGTCGAAAATCAGGACGCGGTCCTGTTTGGATGTATCTGTCATGGGTCTGGTCTTTCTTATACTGTCTTAGCGTTGCGTTGATCCGACGCGTGGGCACCTCTGAGCGGTCGCGCCGAAGGCACGCTCAGAGGCAGCTAAGAAGCAGAAGGGCACAGGACAGCCGGGCGCGTTGTGCGCACCCATTGGCATTGGCGATATGCTGATCCCGTTTCATGCCAGCGAATATAGCGATGATGTCGGCGAAGGAAAGCACAAATCTGCCACGGCATGCCTGCGCCATGGTTGGGCAGTGCTTGATCTGGATCATCGCGGCGGGGCCTCTGGTCTGGCACATATCTGGAACAAGCTCGCGCGGTCAGCCCGTAGCCTGAAATATTCTAATTGTTGCATATGATGACCGCTTCGCTTATCTGACACATGAAAGACCGTGTTGGTCCGGTGATAGGAGAGGAGAGCCGCAATGGCACATGTCGTCGTTTTGGGGGCCGGGCTGGGGGGAACCATTCAGGCCTATGAATTGCGTGAAACGCTGGGGGCTGGTGACAGCCTGACCGTGATTTCCGACAAGCCCTTTTTCCAGTTTACCCCGTCAAACCCCTGGGCCGGCGTGGGCTGGCGCAAGAAGGATGAAATTACCGTCGATCTGGCCCCGGTCATGCAGCGGCGCAACATCGATTTCATTTGCGACGCCGCCACCAAGCTGGAGCCGACCCAGAACAAGGTGATCCTGAAATCGGGGCGCGAGGTGGGATATGACTATCTGGTGATCGCCACCGGCCCCGAACTGGCCTTTGACGAAATTCCGGGCTTTGGCCCTGACGGGTTCACCAATTCGGTCTGTCATATCGAACATGCCGAAGTATCGGGCAGGAACTGGGAAGACTTCTGCGCCAATCCCGGCCCGATCGTGGTGGGCGCGGTGCAGGGGGCATCGTGTTTCGGTCCGGCCTATGAATATGCGATGATCATGGATACCGACCTGCGGCGGCGCAAGATCCGCCACAAGGTGCCGATGACCTTTGTCACATCCGAACCCTATGTCGGCCATCTGGGGCTGGGCGGGGTCGGCGATACCAAGGGCATGATGGAATCCATCCTGCGCGATCGCGACATCAACTGGATTTTCAACGCCAGGGTCGACCGGTTCGAAGACGGCAAGGCCCATGTCACCGAAGTGAACGAAGACGGCACCGAAAAGAAGAAACACGAACTGCCGTTCAAATATTCCATGATGCTGCCGGCCTTTCGCGGCATTCCGGCGCTGCGCGGGATCGACGGGCTGGTCAATCCGCGCGGCTTTGTCATCACCGATGAATATCAGCGCAACAAGACCTATCCGAACATCTTTGCCATCGGCGTGTGTATCGCCATCGCGCCGCCCGTGGCCACGCCAGTGCCCACCGGCGTGCCCAAGACCGGCTTCATGATCGAAAGCATGGTGACCGCCACGGCCCACAATATTCCGCGACTGATTGCGGGGCAGGAACCAAATGCGGAACCCACGCTGAACGCGCTGTGCCTGGCCGATTTCGGCGATCGCGGCGCGGCGTTTCTGGCCATGCCGCAGAACCCGCCGCGCAATGTCACCTGGAGCGGGCAGGGCCGCTGGGTGCATTGGGCCAAGCTGGCCTTCGAGAAATACTTCATGCGCAAGGTGCGCAGCGGTGTGAGCGAGCCGTTCTATGAAAAATTCATCATGCGGATGATGAAGGTCACCAAGATCAAATCCTGATACGAAAACGCCCGCCAGACCGTCGGGCGTTTCTGTTTACCGCAATACCGATCTTGCCTGCAAGGCGGCCACCTGATCGGCCCCGTATCCCCAGCGCGCCAGCGTGCCGGCGGTATCGGCATCGGCCGGTTCTGGCGGGGTTGGCATCGCTGCCGGGGTGCGGCTGAAGCGCGGGCCGGGTGCCGGTTGCGGGTGGCCCGCCACCGTGACAAAGGTGCCGCGTTCGCGGTTATGCGGATGCTCCAGCGCCTCTGGCAGGGTCAGGACCGGGGCGAAACAGGCATCGGTGCCTTCCAGCAGTTCGCACCATTCGGCCTGCGTCCTGGTCGCGAACAGCGCCGCAAAGCGCGCCCTCAGGGCGGGCCAGTTTCCAAAATCCATCTGGTCGGGCAGGTCTTCTTCGGCCAGGCCCGTCAGGCGCAGGAATTCCGCATAGAATTTTGGTTCCGCCGCGGCGATGCTGACGAATTTGCCGTCCCTGGTCTTGTAGTTGTTATACCAGGGGCAACCACCATCCAGCACGTTCTGCCCGCGCGTGTCGCTCCACGATCCGGCGGCGCGATTGGCGAAGATATAGGTCATCAGCGACGCGGCACCATCCACCATCGCCGCATCCACGACCTGACCTTTGCCGGATGTGCGGGCCTCCAGCAACGCGCAGACGATGCCGAAAGCCAGGAACATGCCACCCCCGGCAAAATCACCGACCACGTTCAGTGGAATGACGGGCTGTTCGGGCGTGCCGATGGAATGTTGCGCCCCTGTCAGCGCGATATAGTTGATATCATGCCCGGCGGACATCGCCAGCGGCCCATCCTGCCCCCAGCCGGTGATCCGCCCGAAAACCAGCCGCGCATTGAGGGCCAGACAGGCATCGGGGCCAAAGCCAAGGCGTTCCATCACGCCGGGCCGGAAGCCCTCGATCAGGGCATCCGCGCGGGAAATCAGCTCCATCAGAACGGCGCGGCCCTCTTCGGATTTCAGATCCAGCGAGATGCAGCTGCGGTTGCGGTTCAGCAACTGATGCTCACCTGTCACCCCGATGGGTGCGGCGCCCGGACGTTCGATCCGCAGCACCTCGGCCCCCAGATCGGCCAGCAACATCGCGGCATAGGGGCCGGGGGCCAGCCCTTCCATCTCGATCACTTTTACACCGGCCAGCGGTCCGCTTTTCAGGGTCATGCCGCGGTCCTTACGGGTTTGACTGGGCGATCACGCCCTGTTCCGTCAATGCGTCGATCCGGGCCTGATCCATGCCCAATATGTCGCGCAAGACTTCGGCGCTGTGCTGGCCCAGCAGGGGCGGGGCCACGGGAGTGGCGACCGGTGTTCCACGCATACGGTAAGGGGGGGTGATATTGGGAACGGTGCCATACACACCATGCGCCAGCCCTGTGACCAGTCCGCGTTCCTGGGCCTCGGGGCTGAACATTGCTTCGGAAACGTTCCGGATCGGTGCGGCGGGAACGCCTGCCGCCGCGAATTTCGCAACGACCGCATCGCGCGTCATTCCGCCAAAAATTTCGTGCAGAATCTCAAACATTTCCGCGCGATAGCCCGCGCAGGCCGACAGGGATTCAAAACGCGGATCATTCAGAATATCCGGCCGTTCCATCACTTCGGTTACCATTTTTACATACAGCCGGTTGGTGGTGCAGGCCAGATACAGCGCCCCGTCGGCGACCGGCAATTCCCCAACCGTTGCGACGGTGCGGCTGGTATTTCCTGTTCTTACAGGATCCTTTGCCGTCAGCAGGGTGGTCGTGGTTTCAAAGCCCAGCATGAACAGCGTCTGATCGAACATCGCCACCTCGACCAGTTGACCTTCGCCGGTGCGGTTGCGTGCGTTCAAGGCGGCCAGAACCGCGTTGGCAGCGTTCATGCCGGTTGTCATGTCGATGATCGGCGCCCCGGCAACAACCGGCGACCGGTCCGGGAACCCGTTGATCGACATGAACCCGCCTTCGGCCTGGGCGATCGGATCGAACCCCAGGCGGCTGGCCAGTGTGCCGTCGCGCCCGCAGGCCGAGATCGAACAATAGATGACTTCGGGATTGCCCTTGCGAACCGTATCATAATCCAGCCCGAACCGGGTCATCACCTTGGCCGAGAAATTTTCGACGATGACATCGGCCTTCAGCGTCAGTTCCAGCGCGAGTGCCTGCCCTTCGGGCGTCGTCAGGTCCAATGCCACGCCACGCTTGTTGCGGTTGGCCCACAGAAAGCCGGGGGAATCGCCGATTAGGGCAGGGTGGGCTGCCATCATCCGGCGCATGTCATCGCCGCCCTTGGGCTTTTCGATCTTGACCACATCCGCACCAAAATCCGCCAGGATCATGCTGCAGACCGGGCCAGATATGAACTGGGAAAAATCGACAACCAGAACACCGTCCAGCGCATGCGCCGTTTCAGGATCGCGCGCGCCGGGCGCGGGCAGGTTTTTCGTCAAGCTCATGGGGTTCCTCACCTTCATATATCTGCGCGGCGGACATGCCGTTTTCTGGCCGCGCGCCGTTCGATCGTGCGGGGCACGTCTATTGCAACTCCTCCGGGGTCCGGCGGCCCTTGCCACACGGGCTGCGAACCTTGGTCCTACATCTGGACCAGGCCAAGCTAAGGGCGAAGAAGTTGAAAAATCAAGATAGATTGCGGCCCTTGGCGCAGTTTATCGTTACAAACGGCCACCTGAACTATTCGGCGGCGGGCGGCGGGCTTGCCGATGTCAGCGCGCCATTGCTCCAGGTGCCGGTTTCCTGCTGACCGTTCGAATAGCGCATCGTGCCCAGACCTTCGCGCTTGCCATCGCGGAACGCACCTTCATAGATGTCATACCCGGTTATCTTGCCGGCCGCATCGCGCACCGGATAGCGGGCGGTGCCGGTTCCATCCAGTTCACCGTTTTTCCAGCCGCCGGTATAGGTGAACCCGTCAGGCATCACGATCTCGCCCTCGCCTTCGCGCTGGCCCGCCACAAAGCCGCCGGTATAGACGGTGCCATCGGCATAGGTAGCCTTGCCCTGACCATCACGCAGACCGTCCTTCCATTCGCCGGTATAGGAATAGCCGTCCGAATAGGTCATCGTGCCCTGACCGTGGTTCTTGGCGTTCTTGAACTCGCCTTCATAGACCAGCCCGTTGGAATAGGTGGCGATGCCGCGCCCTTCGATAACGCCGGCCTTCCACTGCCCTTCATAGGTCGATCCGTCCGGATAGGTGATCTTGCCGGTGCCATCTGCAAGATCGTTTGCAAATTCGCCCTCATAGATCGACCCGTCGGGATAGGTCACGCGGCCCAGCCCCTGTATGCGGCCATCCACCCAGTCGCCTTCATAGAAATAGCCATCCGCGCCGCGAAACGTGCCCTTGCCCTGGCGCTTGTCATTCAGAAAGGCGCCCTCATAGACATCGCCATTGGCATAGGTCACCTTGCCCGCGCCATGGCGTTCGCCATTGACCAGCAGCCCGTCATAGACATCGCCATTGGGCTGGGTCAGCTTGCCCAATCCGTTGATCTGGCCATCCTTCCAGGTGCCGATATAGGTCAGCCCGTCCGGCATGGTCAGGGTGCCCTGACCTTCGCGTTCGCCGTTCTTGAGGTCGCCCTCATAGACCGCCTTGTCGGGATAGGTGATGCGCCCCTTGCCATTCTTCACACCATTCACCCAGTCGCCATCATAGACATAGCCGTTGGGGCTGGTCATCTTGCCCTTGCCGTGATGCAGCGCGTTTTCGAACCCGCCTTCATAGATGACACCGTTTGCATAGGTCGCCGTGCCAGTGCCGGTAATCTTGCCGTCCTGCCATTCGCCTTCATAGGTGCCGCCATCCGCGAAAACGATCTTGCCAAAGCCATCTGGCTTGCCCCCGGCAAAGCTGCCCTCATAGACCGATCCGTTGGGAAAGCGCGCCATGCCGGTGCCGCGGATCTCGCCGTTCACCCATTCGCCGTTATATTCGTAACCATTGGGCAGGCGATAGGTGCCGCGCCCGTCCTGCTTGCCGTCCTTGAACGTGCCTTCATAGATGCCGCCATCGTCATATTGCTTGGTGATGACCTTGCCCTGCTCTTGTGCGCCAGCCATTCCGGCCAACAGCACAAAGGCCCCCGCAGTGATCATCCGGCCAAGATATGCGCGTGAATATTGCACGAAAGCCCCCAGTGCCGCTGACAGTATTCCATGTTCGGAATGCGCGCGAACCCTAATTCAGCCCATCCGGGGTGACAACGCTTTTCGCCATCAATCGGCTTTCAACCGCCGGTAACTCTGCTAGAAAACATCTCGGAAAACAGGGAATGCCCATGGCCGATACCTTTCGCCTGACACTTGGACAGCTCAACCCCACGGTTGGCGCGCTGGCCGCAAATGCAGAACTGGCGCGCAAGGCCTGGGCGCAGGCCAAGGCCGCCGGATCGGATATGCTGGCCCTGCCCGAAATGTTCATTACCGGCTATCAGACGCAGGATCTGGGTATGCGGCCCGGATTCGTCGCCGATGCCGTCGCCCATGTCGAGGCCCTGGCGCGCGATTGCGCCGATGGTCCGGCCATCGGCATCGGCTGTCCCTATGCCACGCATGGCCATCTGTACAACGCCTATTTCATCTTGCGCGGCGGTCAGGTCGAATCGCGTATCTTCAAGCATCATCTGCCCAATTACGGCGTATTCGACGAAAAGCGGGTCTATACATCCGGTCCGATCAACGGACCCTACAATATCGGACCGCTGCGCATCGGGACACCGATCTGCGAAGATGCCTGGTATGATGACGTCTGCGAGGCGCAGGCCGAAACCGGGGCCGAGATTCTGCTGGTGCCCAACGGATCGCCCTATCACCGGGGCAAGTTCGACACGCGCATGGGGCTGATGGTGGCCCGGGTCGTCGAAACCGGCCTGCCGCTGATCTATCTGAACATGGTGGGCGGGCAGGACGATCAGGTGTTCGATGGCGGATCCTTCGTGCTGAACCCTGGCGGCGCGCTGGCCGTCCAGATGCCCGTGCTGGAAGAGGCCCTGACCCATGTCGATTTCACCCGCACCCCGGATGGATGGCGTGCGGTGCCGGGCGCGCGCGCGCTGCATCCCGATGCCTGGGAACAGGATTACCGGGTGATGGTGCTGGCCCTGCGCGATTATCTGGCCAAGTCGGGCTTCGGGAAGGTTCTGCTGGGCCTGTCGGGGGGGATCGACAGTGCGCTGGTCGCGGCCATCGCCGCCGATGCGCTGGGGCCGGAAAATGTGCGCTGCGTCATGCTGCCGTCGGAATATACCAGCCAGCATTCGCTGGATGACGCCGAAGCGGTGGCCAAGGCGTTGGGCTGCCGATACGATTATGTCCCGATCAGTGCCGGGCGCGCCGCGATCACGCAAACGCTGGCGCCGCTGTTCGACGGGCTGAAGCCCGACCTGGCCGAAGAAAACATCCAGTCGCGCCTGCGCGGGCTTCTGCTGATGGCCATGTCCAACAAATTCGGTGAAATGCTGCTGACCACGGGCAACAAATCCGAGGTCGCCGTAGGCTATGCCACCATATACGGTGATATGGCGGGCGGCTATAACCCGCAGAAAGACCTGTATAAAACCCGCGTGTTTGAAACCTGCCGCTGGCGCAATGCCAACCACCGCCCCTGGATGAAGGCCCCCGCCGGCGTGGTCATCCCGCCGCGCGTGATCGACAAGCCGCCCAGCGCCGAATTGCGCGCCGATCAGAAAGACGAAGACAGCCTGCCGCCCTATGATGTGCTCGATGCGATCCTGACCCTGCTGATCGACGATGAAAAACCGATATCCGAGGTGGTGGCCGCCGGATTCGACCGGGCCACCGTCAAAAAGGTGGAACACCTGATCTATATCTCGGAATACAAACGCTTTCAGTCCGCGCCGGGCCCGCGCCTGACACGCCGCGCCTTCTGGCTGGATCGCCGCTATCCCATCGTCAACCGCTGGCGCGATGACAGCTAGGCCATCACTCGCCCGGTAACAGGGTCAGGGCGGATTGCGCGACCAGCGCCTCGGCATCGGCGCGGGTGCACAGTTGCGTGGCCTCGGTCATCACCGCAGCACTGGCCGCCGCTACCCCGCGCTGCAATGCCGCCCCCAGGTCAAGACCCCGCGCCAGACCCAGGGCGAAGGCCCCCACGAAACTGTCGCCTGCGCCCACCTTGCTGCGCACCGGCACATCGGCGGCGGCGGCATGCAGGCGCAACCCCTGCGTTGCCAGAACCGACCCATCCGCACCGCGCGCCACGATCACCACCTGCGCGGCACCCCGGGCCACCAGATCGGCGGCAAAAGCGGCGCTGTCTTCGATGCGGGGCAGGGCGTGCCCGGCCAGATCCTCGGCCTCTTCACCATCCATGCGCAACACGAAAGGCGCAGGCCCCTGCACCCCCGCCAGCCGGTGCAGCGCCGGCCCCGATGTATCGGCCACCAGTCGCGCGCCGCTGTCATTCAGCCGCGCGGCCAGAAGGGCCGGAAATTCGGCGCTCACCCCCGGTGGCAGGCTGCCGCTCAGCACCACCAGCCCGGCGCGGGGCGGCAGGGCCGCGATGATCGCGGCCAGCACCGCCTGCTGATCGGCATCTGTCCAGACCGGCCCCGGCATCACAAACCGATATTGCCCGCCCGTGGCCCGATCGCTGACGGCCAGGCTGATCCGCGTCTCGCCGGGCGCGTCGAAGATCACTGTCTCGATCCCGGCATCACCCAGCAATCCGGCCAGCGCAACACCCGTGGCCCCGCCCAGCGCGACAAAGGCCCGCGCCCGCCCCCCCAGAATATGAACCGCGCGCGCGACATTGATGCCACCCCCGCCAGGATCGCGCAGTGGCGCGTCACAACGCAGCTTTGGCCCCGCCTGCACCTGATCCGTCCCGGTGGACAGATCCAGCGCCGGGTTCAACGTGATTGTCAGAATATCCTGCATCGTCCGATCCGGCCCCGCCCCGCGTTTCGCCAATGCTTAGCCGATGTCCATCTTCTTGGCAAAAATACTCGCGCCGCAGGCCGCGCCCGGCACGGGCGCGCACCTGCCATGCGTCCGCGCATCGCCTTCGTTCAGATCAAACCGGTCAGCCAGCGTTCAGCATGAACTGATAGCTTGCCGGAACATAGCGGAAGCCCTCGCCATTGGCTTCGACAAAGCCCACGGCCGGAAACGGCATGTGATAGCCGATGAACGGCACCCGGTCTGCGGCCAGCATTCCCAGCAACGCGCGCCGGGTCGCGGCGGCGGCGGCCTTGTCCTGATCGAACTTGACCTCCCAATCGGGATGACCCAACGACCAGACGAAGTGATTGGCGAAATCGGCGCCCAGAAGCAGCTGCGCGCCATCGCTTTCCAGCATATAACCCATATGGCCGGGCGTATGGCCAAAGGCCTCGACCGCGGTAATGCCGGTGGCCACGTCGCCGCCGCCCTGCAGGAAGGTCATCTTCCCGGCCAGCGGGCGCACCTTGGTCTCGAACCCCTCGTTCCCGGTCTTGTCCCAGGCGTCGTATTCGACCGACCCGGTGACATAGCGCGCCTTGGCGAAGGTGGGACCGTTTTCACCCGTCAGCCCGCCGATATGATCGCCATGCATATGGGTGATCACCACCACATCCACCTGATCGGGGGAATATCCGGCCGCCGTCAGCGCCGAATTTATGCCGCCTGCGTTCAGCCCGGTGTCGAACAGGATCAACTGGCTGCCGGTATTCACCAGGGTGGGGGTGAAAAAGAACTGCGCGGCATCGGTGGGGACAAAGGCCGATCGGGCCGCTTCGGCAAAATCCTCGTCCGAGGCGTTCAGGCCGAATATCGTGTGCGGGTCGGGCACCGTGCGGGTGCCCGCCAGCAGAGTCGTCACTTCGAACCCGCCCAGCATGAAGCGGTGAAAGGGTGCAAAACCGCCCCCCTGTATGGGGGCAGATGCGCTTGCGGGTTGCGCAAACCCTGCCATCAGCGGCAATGCAGCGCCTGCAGCCAGCGCCTGACGGCGGCTGAAACGAAGATCGGATGTCATGGCAGTCCTCCTTGTTTGCAATTTATTGCGCGACAGATAGCGCGGGCCGGTAAAACGTCCATGTCACAGACCACCGGGCGGGTGACGATATGGACAAATCCGCGTGTTCATGAAACAGCAGCCGCAAATGGAGGCCACGATGACCATTACCCGCTTTGCCCCGTCACCCACAGGTTACCTGCATATCGGCAATCTGCGCACGGCGCTGTTCAACTATCTGATCGCGCGCAAATCGGGCGGGCAGTTCATCCTGCGGCTGGACGATACCGATCCTGAACGGTCGAAACAGGACTATGTCGACGCCATCAAGACCGATCTGGAATGGCTGGGCCTGACATGGGATCGGGTCGAACGCCAGTCCGACCGCCTGGACCGCTATGCACAGGCCGCCGAGACCCTGCGCCAGGCGGGCCGCTTTTATGAATGTTTCGAAACCCCGACCGAACTGGACCTCAAGCGCAAGAAACAGCTGAATATGGGCAAGCCGCCGGTCTATGACCGGGCGGCGCTGAACCTGTCGGATGCCGAAAGGGTGCGGTTGCGGGCCGAGCGCGCCGGGCATTGGCGGTTTCTGCTGGAGCAGCACCGCATCGAATGGGCCGATGGTATATTGGGGGATATCTCGATCGACGCGGCCAGCGTGTCCGACCCGGTGCTGATCCGCGGTGACGGGCAGGTGCTCTATACGCTGGCCTCGGTCGTGGATGACATCGAGATGGGCGTCACCCATATCGTGCGCGGGTCGGACCACGTGACCAATACCGCGACCCAGATCCAGATCATGCAGGCGCTGGGCGGCACCCCCCCATCCTTTGCGCATCATTCATTGCTGACCGGCCCGCAGGGCGAGGCCTTGTCGAAACGTCTTGGCACGCTGTCGTTGCGCGATTTGCGTGCGCAAGGCGTAGAACCGATGGCCTTGTTATCCCTGATGGCGCGGCTTGGCTCCAGCCAGCCGGTCGAAATCCGCGCTGATCTGGCCGAGATCGCCGAAGGCTTCGATCTGTCGCAATTCGGATCGGCCCCCACCAAATTCGATGCCGACGACCTGTTTCCGCTGACCGCGCGCTATCTGCAATCGCTGCCGGTTCAGGCGGTGGCCGCGGATATAGCCGCGCTTGGCGTGCCTGAAACGCTGGCCCCGCAATTCTGGGGCGTGGTGCGCGACAATATCACAACCCGCGCCGACATGGCCGGCTGGTGGGATCTGTTCCGCGACGGGGCTACGCCGCTGGTCGATGACGATGATCGCGATTTCATTGCCCAGGCACTGGCCCTGCTGCCCGCGCCACCCTATTCGGCCGAAACATGGGCGACATGGACAGCAGCGGTGAAAGAGGCAACCGGCCGCAAGGGGAAATCGCTGTTCATGCCGCTGCGCAAGGCGGTGACGGGCCGCGAAAAGGGCCCCGAAATGGCTGATGTCATGGCTTTGCTGCAACAGAAACCGGGCGGCGTGGCCTAGGTCGTCGCGCGGGTGATCATCACGCCTGCCCAGGCGGAAAATCCGGTCAGCACCCCGCCCCAGATCATGTCGACGGCCACCTGTTGAAACGACCAGTCGCGCAGCGTCGCGTAATTGGTGAATTCATAGGTGCCATAGGCCAACAGCCCCAGGGCCACGCCACCGATCAGGGCCGCGACCGGATCACCCGCGCGCAACGCGGGCAACGACACGAACCCCAGCAGACCCGCGACATAGCCCAGATAGAAGATGGCGGCGGGAATGACGCGGAACGGATCGGCGAAAAGATGGGCGATGTGGCGCTCAAAAACCGGCTTGACCAGCAGGCGCAGGCCAACGGCATCGGCGGCAAAGAAGATCACGGCGGTCGAGGCGTAGAGGATCAGAATTTTCATCGGTCCGGTTCCTTTGGTCGGGCGGCAGGGCGCTGCCGGGTTTCGAACAATCCGTCCGTCGCGGACGGCTTTGGCTTATCGCGTCAGGCGGCGGGTCAGCGGCAGGGACGCCCAATAGGGCAGGGCGCGCAGCAGTTTCAGGCCAAGGGTCAGGCGGCGCGGGAAATGCACCTCGAAACGTCGTGCGTTCAACCCCTTGATGATCGCCGTCGCGGCCTGTTGTGGGCTGATCATCGCGGGCATGTCGAAATCGTTGCGCCGGGTCAGGCGGGTATCGACGAAGCCGGGGCTGATCAGCCGCACGTCGATCCGCCCCGCCAGTTCGGCGCGCAGGGATTCCACCAGATTGATCACGCCGGCCTTGCTGGCCGAATAGATCTGGCCCTGCGGCAGGCCGATATATCCCGCCACCGATCCGCACAGCGCCAGTTGCCCGCCCTGGCGCAGCAGCGGCGGCGCGATCTGCGCGACATGAAAGCTGCCCGTCAGGTTGACGGTGATGATGTCGGCGGCGGTTTGCGGGTCCAGGTCGGCGATCTTGCCCGGATCATACAATGCGGCCAGATGCACAATCCTGTCTATCGGTCCGATATCCGCGATTTGTCCTGCGGCGGCATCCAGGCTGGCGCGATCACCGACATCCAGCGGTAGCGCGATATGGCCGGGTCCAAGGCTGGCGGCCAGCGCGTTCAGCCGAACTGCGGATCGGGCCGACAGCACCAGTTTCGCCCCGCGCGCCGCCCATTCCTGCGCCAAGGCGGCACCGATCCCGTCTGATGCGCCGATGATCCAGATCGTTTCGGGTTCAGGCATGGGTCAGCTCCATCTGAACGACATCGGTCTGACCGGTGGCAAATGAAGCGGCGCAGATGCTCAGGTAAAACCGCCAGTTGCGCAAAAAGCCCTCGTCATGGCCCAGCCTCATGATCCGGCTGGCCTGTTCGTTCAGGCGTTCGTTCCAGATTGCGCAGGTGCGGGCATAGTCGGCGCCAAAGGCATGGCTATCCACCACCGCCAGCCCGGCGCGGCGTGCCTGCGCGCGGATCACGGCATCTGACAGCAGCATGCCACCCGGAAAGGTATAATGGCGGATGTAATCCGATGTGCGCCGATAGGTATCGAAATAGCCATCGGGCACGGTGATCGCCTGAATCATCGCCCGCCCGCCCTGGGCCAGACGCGCCTTGAGCGTGGCGAAATAGGTCGGCCAGTAATCCTGCCCCACGGCCTCGATCATTTCGATCGACACGATGGCGTCGAATTGCCCGCGGCTGTCGCGATAATCTTGCAGCCGGATTTCAGCGCGCCCGTCCAGCCGGGCATCGGCATAGCCTTTCTGACTGGGTGAAATGGTCAGCCCGGTCACATGGCGGCCCGTATCGGCGGCGCGTTCCGCAAACCCACCCCAACCGCAGCCGATTTCCAGCACATGCTCGGCCCCGTCCAGCCGGCCAAGGATACGGTCGTATTTGCGGTTCTGCGCGCGCAGCAGATCGCTGTCGCCGGGCGTGAACATGGCTGATGAATAGGTCATGCCCTCGTCCAGCCACAGCTGATAAAATTCATTGCCCACATCGTAATGGGCGCGAATGTTGCGCGCGGCCCCTTGCGGGGAATTGGCGCGCATCAGCCGGTTCACGACGCGGAATTTCATGTTGTTCCAGACCCCCGCATAGGCATAGCCGCGGAACTGATCGAGGTTCTTCAGCGCCACCTGCGCCAGATCCGCGATCGAGGGGCTGTCCCACAGGCCCGCCACATAGGTTTCGCCCAGCCCGATATCGCCCCGCGCGGCAATGGCCGTGATCACCGACCAGTCATGGATCTGCATTTCAGCCGCCGGACTGCCCTGCCCGAAATCGAAAATTTCGCCTTCGGGGGTGTGCAGGCGCAGGCTGCCGGCGCTGATCTGGGCGCAGGTGTCCAGAAAGTCGTGCTTTACGCGCTTGGTCAGGAACAGCATCAGGTCACCTCGTTTTGGGGGCGCGCGGGGCGGGTGCGGTATTTTGCCCCCTTCAACCGCAGCCGCAGCGCCTGCCAATAGATCAGAAAAAGCGTGCGAAGTCCCCCCATCGGGCGGCGCAGGCTGGCCCGGACAAGCCGCGCATTGGTCATCGGGGAACGCGCGCCCGACAGCGTGGCCACCACGCCATCGGCCCCGTTGCGGTGCAGGATGCGAATGGCGATGCGGTCGGCGCGGATGTCAAAGGTGAATTCATATGTCCCCGCGACCTGCTGAAAAGGCGATACATGCAGGGATTTCGGCGTGCTGATCTGCGTGCCCCTGGTGATGGGCGCAAAATCCGGCAGGTGGCACAGATAGGAATGCCGGTCACCGAAAGGGGTTGAAACCTCGGCGATCACGGCCCGCAGCGCATCGCCCTCCATCGCCAGCCAAAAGCTGACAGGGTTGAAGACATGGCCCAGAAACCGGGGCTGCGTCAGCAATCCCAGCCGCACCTGCGGGGCGATCAGCCCCCGCTGCGCCAGAACCTGCCGGGCCCAGGGCGCGCCGCGCCCGGCCCGCAACGGGCCACCATGATCACGATCATGCACCGATGCCAGGTTGAACCGGTTTCGTGAAAACAGGCGCGGGCCTGTTTGCATCGCTTCGGGGTCGATCAGCACATAATCCACGCCATAGCGAAACCCGTGCCGGATCGCACCCAGCCGCGCATGCGCGGTTACACCGGCGATATGTTCGGGGGCAAATGTCATACGGTCTGCCGATCCATGAGGCGCGCGATGCGCACCGCGCTGGCGAACCCGTCTTCGTGAAACCCGTGCCGGGTATAGGCCCCGGCGAACCAGGTGTTGTTGTGCCCCTGAATCGCGGTCAACTGGCGCTGCGCGGCCAGGGCGGGCGCGTCGAAAACAGGATGGCGAAATGTTTTCTGGTCATAGATCAGGTGATCGGGCACCGGGTCGGCGGGGTTCAGCGACACGAAAAGCGGATCATCGGCGGGGATGTTTTGCAGCCGGTTCATCCAGTATGTCACGCCGATGGCGGGTTCTGGCCGCGTGGTGTCGGCCTTGTAGACCCAGCTGGACCAAACCGCCTTTCGGCGTGGCATCTGGTTTGTGTCGCGGTGCAGGATCATCTGATTGTCCTGAAAACGAACCGCCGACAGCGCGGCATGTTCCTGCGGGGTGGGTTGCGCCAGCAGGCGCAGGGCCTGATCGGAATGGCAGGCAAAGACAACCTGATCGAACGGCGCAAGCGGCCCGGCACCGCTGTGCACCACACAATGCGCGCCATCGCGGGTCACGCTTTGCACGGGCGTGCCGGTGCGAATGGCCACACCGCGCCCGCGCAGGTAATGCTCCAGCCTGCGCACATATTCGATGCTGCCGCCGTCCACCGTCCACCATTGATGCTGGCCAGCGGTGTCCAGCAGCGCGTGATTGCGGAAGAACTGCACCAAGGCGCGGGCCGGAAAGGCGCGAATTTGCGCGGGCGGTGTCGACCAGATCGCCCCGCACAGCGGCAACAGGTAATAGCGCTGGAACCAGTCCCCCAATCGCAAATCCTGCATCAACTCGCCGATCGTGGCGTTGTCATCCAAGGCCAGCGCCTCGGCGCGGGAATTGAAACGCAGGATGTCACGTATCATGCGGGCAAACCCGGGCCGCAGCAGATTGCGCCGCTGGGCGGTCAGCGCACGCAGATCGCCCAGCCCGTATTCGATCACCCCGCCATTGATCGAGGCGCCAAAGCTCATATCGCTTTTGGCAACCGGCACGTCGAGATCTTGGAACATGCGCGTCAGGTGCGGATAGTTGGCATAGTTAAAAACGATAAACCCGGTATCGACCGGCTGGTCGCCGCGCCGCCCGGCCATCACGGTGCGCGCATGCCCGCCAAGCCGCGGCGCTGCTTCGAAAAGGGTCACGGCGTGGTGCGGCGCCAGCAGATAAGCCGCCGCCAGACCGGAAATACCACCGCCGATGATCGCGATGCGCTGTGGGCGGATGGGAAGGATATCTAGGGACATTCTGGCTCCGGTCGGTCAATAGAGGGAAATACGGACAGAAATAAAAAGCGGATCAAAAATGATCCGACTTTTCTGGGCCCGCGTATTGGTCGTATGATGATCGCAAGCCTTGATATCGACCCACCCCGCCTGTGCCCCCGTGCGCGGATGCGAAAGGACACCGATCTGAAGACCTCAGTCTCTGCGCAGGTCACGTTGCAGACATCTTGGATGCTGTCGGTGCGCGACCAGCGCGACCGCGAGGCGTTCGGGTTGCTGTTCGACTATTTCGCGCCCCGGCTCAAGGGTTTTGTCATGCGATCGGGTATTGCGGCGGGGCAGGCCGAAGAGATCGTGCAAGAGGTCATGCTGACCGTCTGGCGCAAGGCGGATCAGTTCGACCCCCACCGCGCACAGGTATCGGCATGGATCTATCAGATCGCGCGCAACTGTCAGATCGACACGCTGCGCAAGGAACGCAGGCCCTTGCCCGAAGATCTGGCTGAAGCTGCGGATACTGACACCGATGCAAGCCAGGCCGTCGCCCTGGAGCAAGAGGCCGCGCGATTGAAGGACGCGCTTTCGCGGCTGAAGCCCGCGCAGCGCGAAATGCTGGAAAAGGCCTATCTGGGCGAATTGAGCCATCAGCAAATACAGGCCCAGACCGGATTGCCGCTGGGCACGATCAAATCGCGAATCCGCCTTGGGCTGGAACGTCTGCGCCACGAGTTGAAGGATATGCGCTAGGATGACCGCAATCACGCATCACATACCCGAAAACCTCATGATCGCCTATGCCGCGGGCAACCTGCCGCAGGCCTATGCGCTGGTGGCGGCGGCCCATATTTCCCTTTGCCTTGAATGCCGCACCGCGCTTGAGGCGCATCAGGCCGTCGGTGGTGTCGTTCTGGAAAGTGCCGTGGCCTGTCATGTGTCGGCAGGCTTGAAGTCCGAAACGCTGGCCCTGCTTGATGCGCCAGCCAGGAACGAGCCGGTCTTTCGGCGCGCAGGGGTGTATCCGGGCCCCGTCATGCAGGCGCTGAAAGGCGGGCCGCCCCGGTGGAAATCACTGGGGCTGGGGGTGCGCCAATGCATCCTGTCGGAATCTGCCCAGGGGTCTGTGCGGCTGTTATATATCCCGCCGGGGCAGGCGGTTCCCGATCATGGCCATAACGGGCTGGAACTGACCCTGGTCCTGCAGGGCAGTTTCAGCGACGATACCGGCCGGTTCGGCACCGGCGACCTGGAGGTCGCGGACCAGATGCTGGAACATACGCCGGTGGCCGATCCGGGGGCGCCCTGCATTTGTCTGGCGGCGACAGATGCGCCACTGCGTTTCAATTCACTGGTTCCGCGCCTGTTGCAGCCGCTGTTTCGTATCTGAGCCCGCCCGCGCAGCTTGCCGGACGCAAATATAAGAACCATAAACGGTTTTCGTCGCTGAACGGCCCATATCAGGGGGTGGGCAAATAGCTGAAAAGAGCTAGCTTGTGACAGTGGGCATCAGGTTGGCTGCTGTCGATCGCACAGGCAAGCCACGGGCTCGCGCTTTCTGCAGAATTGATGATACGAAGCAGATACGGAAACCTATGTCGAAAAAATGAAGCAAGTATTGTGTGATCTCATTAACTGCCCGCATTGCGATGCCGTTTATCGCATGGCAAAGCCTGCCCATGGGCAGCGCGCGGTCTGCAGTCGCTGCAAGACCGTGCTGATTGCCCCGCGTGCGCGGGCCGGTATGCAAATCATAGCGCTGGCCGCTGCCACAACCATACTTATCATCAGCGCCGCCTTGTTTCCCTTTCTGACCATTGATGCCAGTGGCGCGAAAAACGCGGTTTCCCTTCTTGATGCGGCACTTGCATTTCATGGCGGGCCGCTCGTAATCCTGTCGCTGGCGAGCGTAGCCCTTATTGTTTTCATCCCGCTGGCCCGTGTCTTGCTGGTGCTTTATGTGCTGGTCCCGATCGTGTTCGATCGCCCTGCGGCCCCTGGCGCGGTCCGGGCTTTTGGTCTGTCCGAAGATCTGCGTCCCTGGTCCATGGCGGAAGTGTTCGCATTGGGATGTGCGGTGGCGTTGATCAAGATTTCAGCACTGGCACAAGTAGAACTGGGCGCGGCATTCTGGATGTTTGCGATTCTGGTGGTGCTGATCGTGGTGCAAGACAACATGATGTGTAGGTGGACGATTTGGAACTCGCTGGACCCCCAGAGAAAATCCTGAGCGCCCGGCAGATGGGTCTGGTTGGCTGTCATCGCTGTGGGGCGGTGTGGCCGGTGCAGACTGCTATCTGCGGGCGGTGCCGCAAACATCTGGTGTCGCGCGATCCCCGAAGCCTTCAAAGGGTCTGGGCGTGGTGGACGGTCGCGCTGATATGCTATGTGCCTGCCAATATATTTCCGATGCTGCGCACGCGCACGCTGTTTACAACGCAGGAAAACACCATCGTCGGCGGCGCGGTCGAGTTGCTTATGCACGGCTCGTTCGGAATTGCTGTCGTTATATTGACTGCCAGTGTTTTGATCCCGGTCGCGAAATTCCTGGCGATCGCCTTTCTTGCTGTCAGCGTGCGCCGCACCGACAGCATTTCAAACCGCCGTCGCCACGATCTTTACTGGGTCGTCGAATATATCGGGCGCTGGTCGATGATCGACGTGTTCGTCGTTGCGATCCTGTCATCGCTGGTGCAACTAAAGACACTGGCCTCGATCAATCCCGGCCCGGCCAGTCTGTTTTTCGCGCTTTCGGTCGTCTTCATGATGCTGTCGGCGCAAAATTTCGATTCCAGGCTGATCTGGGATATCGCACCCAATCCACAGAAAGCTTCGCCTGATGACCGACACCCCACCTGACCTTCAGATCGAAACAGCACGCAGATCGCTGCTGGAGCGGGCGTCGATCGTCTGGCTGATCCCGCTTGGCGCGCTGATCATTGCCCTGGGCGTGGCCTGGCACAGCTATGCCGATCGCGGCCCGCTGATCGAGATCGAGTTCGAGGATGGGGCCGGGATAGCGTCGCGCCAGACCGAATTGCGATATCGCAATGTCACCGTGGGTCTGGTCGAAAAGGTAGCTTTTACCGCAGGGTTGCAGAAAGTTCTTGTATCCGTGCGGGTCGACAAGGATGTGGCCCCCTATGTCACCGAAGGATCGAAATTCTGGATCGTGCGCCCGCGCGTAACCACCCGCGGCGTTTCGGGGCTGGATACCGTTTTAAGCGGGGTGTTCATTGAAGGCTTCTGGGGCGACAAGGACGCCCCGGCGATGACCCGGTTCCAGGGACTGCCAATGCCGCCACTGATACAGCCCGGTCAGGACGGGCTGCGCATTACACTGCGCACGGCCGCCAATACCAGTCTGAGCGGCGATGTTCCGATCATCTATCGTGGCGTCGAGGTGGGGCTGGTGGGCAAGGCAGACATTTCGCGTGACGGAAGTTTTGCAACTGTCGATGCGGTGATCTTTCATCCCTATGACCGCCTGATTACAAGCACGACCCGTTTCTGGGATGCGTCAGGGTTCAGTTTTACGCTTGGCCCCTCGGGGGCGGCTGTTGATTTCTCGTCCCTGGCCACGTTGATAGGTGGGGGCATCACCTTTGACACGGCCGTGTCTGGCGGCGTGGCCGTTGCAGATGGGGCCGTGTTCGAAATTTTTCCCGACGAGGCCGCCGCACGGGCCAATATCTTTACCCAAAGCGATGTCGATCCGCTACAACTGAGCGTCATCTTTGATGACAATGTTCCCGGCTTGGCCGTCGGTGCCCCGGTGGAACTGGGCGGCTTGAAAATCGGCGAGGTCAGCAATCTGACCGGCATCGTGGACAAAAGCCGGTTCGGCGATACACGGGTGCGGCTGAATACAACCTTGTCGTTGCAACCGGCCCGCCTTGGCCTGCCGGGCGAACCTTCGCCACAGGCGGCGCTGGAATTTCTGGCCGCGCAGGTTGACGGCGGCCTGCGGGCGCGTTTGGCCACCAACAGCATCCTGACCGGTGGATTGAAGGTGGAACTGTTGACCGTTCCCGCGGCCTTGCCCGCAACGCTTGATCTTTCGGGCGATCCATTCCCGGTCCTGCCCAGCACGGACAGCGAAATTTCGGATGTCACCGCGACTGCGGAAGGGATGTTCAACCGGATCAACAACTTGCCTGTCGAGGATCTGATGACCAGCGCAATTGATTTTCTCGAGGCGGCAAGATCGTTGATCGCCAGCGAGGACATGCGCAAAACCCCTCAGGATGTGCGTGGTCTGATCGGTGATATCCGGGGGTTGGTCGGTTCTGATGCAACGCAGAATGTTCCCGTCCAGCTGAGCGAGACCCTGGCCCGGATCGATGCGATGGTTGCCCAGTTGCAAGAGGCCCAGGCGGTGCAGAAACTGGTCGCCGCCGTTGACGCCGCCCGGACGACGGCCGACGGGATCGACGCGTCGATCAAGGGGGTGCCGCAACTGATCGAACATCTGGATGCCGTGGTGGCCAAAATAAACGACATGCCGCTGAACGACCTGACAACGGAACTGACGGCCTTGCTGGACAGCGCCAATGCCGTAGCGGGCGCTGAAGGGGCAGAAGAACTGCCCGCCGCGTTGACCGGCGCGCTGGACGAAATCCGCACGACCCTGGCAACGATGCGCCAGGGTGGGCTGATTGAGAATGCCAACGAAACCCTTGCCTCGGCCCGAAAGGCAGCCGACAGTCTGGCTGTATCCACCGAAGACCTGCCCGCGCTGGTGGATCGTCTGACTGCCTTGCTGGATCAGGCCAGCGCGACGGTCAAAACCTATGACGGTCGCTCGCCTTTGAACCAGAACGCGATACAGGCGCTGCGCGATATTCAGGCGGCTGCCGATGCGGTGTCGTCACTGGCGCGAGCGATTGAACGCAGGCCCAACTCTTTGTTGTTAGGACGTTGAATGAAATATTCCGCTTTTATACGTAATGGCCTGCTTGTGCTGTTGTTGTCTGCCTGCAGCGGTCCGGTTTCCTATTACGCTGTCCCCTCGGCGCCGGTGTCGGATCGCATCGCGGTCAGATATCGCAGCATCGAATTGCGCGAGGTGTCGCTGCCCACCTATGCCGCGTCTTCCGAAATATTTCAGGAGGGTCCGGACAGGGCGCTGAAAAGCTCTGCCACGACACAATGGGCCGATGACCCCGCCCGCAGCCTTAAACTGGAACTGGTCGGGTATCTTGCCGAATTGACCGGAGCCCGCGTTGCGCCGGGGCCTTGGCCCTTTGCGACCTTTCCACAAGCCCAGATCGATATCCTGCTGACCGAAATGGTCGCCCGCCAGGATGGATCCTTTAACATTTCCGGTCAGTATTTTGTGACCGGAACGGAAAGCGGGGTCGAGCGGTCCGAGATCTTCAAGATCGCCGTTCCGATCGCTCAGCCCGCCCATCCCACAGCGATTGCCGCCGCCCGCGCGCGCGCGACCCTGACACTGGCCGATCAGATAGCGCGCAAGGGGTTGAACTAACCCTGCGCGTGATCTGATGCGCAGCGGCTTGTTTGAATTCACCGTTGGCAAATTACCATGCAATCATGGACGTGGCTGCAGGAACATCAAAAACACCCTGTTATTCAGGGTGTTGAACAGTCTTCATCATAAATAGGAGTAATGGTGGAGCCAAGGGGAGTCGAACCCCTGACCTCTTGCATGCCATGCAAGCGCTCTCCCAACTGAGCTATGGCCCCGAATTTGCGGCAGGCGCTGCCGCCTGCCCGCGTGTATCTATGGAAGCGCGTTTCCAAGATCAAGGCAAAAAACGCGCCGCCAGCAATTACAGTTCGTCGTCATCCGCAGCGACATCTGTGAGATCGTCCAATGAGACGTCGTCATCATCGTCATCATCCAGAACGACATCCAGATCGTCGTCATCGTCCAGCGTATCATCATCGTCGATGACAACATCATCGTCATCATCCACCGGCGCGCTTTTGGCATCCGACTTGTCGGCCACCAGGGTCCGGCCTTTTCCGCTGGTCAGGCTTGCGATGCTGACGCTGTGCCCGCAGGACGGGCAGATCATCGGATCGCGCTGAAGGTCATAAAAGCGGACTGCGCAACTTGGACAGATTCGCTTTACGCCCCATTCTTCCTTGGGCATGAAAACCCCCTTCAATCGTAGGTGTCAGGTCAGAGTCGAAGCCAACTGCCACAAGTGCACAGGGGTGTCAAAGCCCTTTTCCCCGCATTCGTGCAAAGCATGGATTTTGCGGCTATGCGCGCACGCCCGACTTGATAATGTGGCGGCGATGAAGATGCAGGATCCAACATCAGCCGTTTTGCCGGGGGAACCCGTGATTCACGTGACCCTGCGCCGCTCGGCGCGGGCGCGGCGGTATTCCTTGCGGATATCGCAACTGGACGGGCGTGTGACGCTGACCTTGCCGGTCGGGGCCCCGCAACGCGAAGGGCTGGCCTTCCTGCGCGACCGGGAAGACTGGATTCGTGCGCATCTGCAGACCCAGCCCGATCCGCATCTGGTGCGTCCGGGCGGGACAGTTCCCTTCGAAGGCCGCCTGTTGCCGCTGATCGAGGCACCGGTGCGGTCGCCGCGGCTGGGCGATGGCGGGCTGCTGGTGCCCCGTGCAGGCGATCGGATCGCCGCGCGGGTTGTGGGTTTTCTGAAGCATGCCGCGCGCGACCGTCTGGCGGCAGCCTCTGACCGTCATGCCGCCAGCCTGGGGCGGCCCTATGGCCGCCTGACGCTGCGCGATACACGCTCGCGCTGGGGGTCGTGTTCGGCGCAGGGCGATCTGATGTATTCGTGGCGGCTGATCATGGCGCCTGCAGCGGTGCTCGACTATGTCGCGGCGCATGAGGTCGCGCATCTGGAGCAGATGAATCATTCGCCAGCCTTCTGGGCAGTGGTGTCGCGCCTGTATCCGGATCATGCGCGTCAGCGGGCCTGGCTGCGGGCCAACGGGGCCGGGCTGCACCGGATCAATTTCCGCGATTGACGCGGCGGGTTTTTGTGATCACAGTCTGGCCATGCAAAGCCCGATCCGCCCCACTGATGCCGGCACGGCCGCCCATGACCGTTTGTATCGCGTCCTGCGCACGCGGATCATGCACGGCGAACTGATGCCGGGGGCCGCGCTGACCCTGCGGGGTATTGGCAAACAATTCGGCGTGTCGATGACGCCCGCGCGCGAGGCGGTGCGCCGACTGGCCGCCGAAGGGGCGCTGACCGTGTCATCGTCGGGCCGGGTGACGACGCCGGAGCTGAGCAACGAGCGGATCGAGGAACTGGCGGCGCTGCGGGCCCTGCTGGAACCGGAACTGGCGGCGCGCGCGCTGCCCAGGGCGCATCTGGCCCTGATCGACCGGCTGCACACGATCAACGGCACCGTGGCCGAGGTGGTGTCGCGCCAGGATGCCGTGGGCTATATCCGCGCCAATCTGGAATTTCACCGCACGCTGTATCTGCGTGCCCAGGCGCCCGCGATGCTGGCGATGGCCGAAACGGTTTGGCTGCAGCTGGGGCCGACCATGCGGGCGCTGTACGGGCGGCTGGGGCGGACCGAACCCCCGCGCCACCATGTGTCGATCCTGGCGGCGCTGCGCGCGGGGGATGAGCCGGGGCTGCGCCTGTCGGTGCGCACGGATGTGACGCAGGGGTTGCGGTTGCTGGCGGTCTAGAAGGCCGGGGGCTGTCTGCCCCCGGACCCCCGAGGATATTTTAGCGAAAAAGAAGCCCTGAGGCGGGTCAGGCGTGGATGGCGCCGTCACCACAGGCAAGGGCGGCTTCACGCACGGCTTCGGAGAAGGTGGGATGCGCGTGGCAGGTCAGCGCGATGTCCTGGGCCGAGGCACCGAATTCCATTGCCACGCAAATCTCATGGATAAGATCGCCCGCGCCCGGCCCGATGATATGGCAGCCCAGGATGCGGTCGGTTTCCTTGTCGGCCAGCAGTTTCACGAAACCGTCGCCAGCGAAGACCGCCTTGGCGCGCGCATTGGCCATGAAGGAAAATTTGCCGGCCTTGTAGGCGCGACCGGAGTCCTTGAGTTGTTCTTCGGTCATGCCGACGCTGGCGACCTCGGGGTGGGTATAGACCACGCCGGGGATGACGCCGTAATTCACATGACCGGATTTGCCGGCCAGAACCTCGGCGACGGCCATGCCTTCGTCTTCGGCCTTGTGGGCCAGCATCGGGCCCTGGATGGCATCGCCGATGGCATATAGGCCGGGGATGTTCGTGGCCCAGTGGTCATCGGTCTTGATCTGGCCGCGCGGGTGCATTTCGACCCCCA